>CAZLCF010000156.1:0-7178 GCA_964557905.1 uncultured Rikenellaceae bacterium
TTTTTCAGGATAATCAGACAGGCAGGTAAACTATCTTTTTTGTTTCAAAGAAAGGGTCATTAAAAAATTCTTTGATATTCCATACGGTGACTCTGTTCCGGAACAAAACAAGCTCGTCATCAAGGTCACCGCCTTTAAGATAAATAATTCCATTTTTAAGTAAATTATTTCCGGCTTTTGAGATGTTCTTTGAGATCAAACCTGCAAACTGCTGAAATCCGGAAACGGCCCTGCCGACAATAAAGTCATATTTCCCATCTTCTTCTTCAGCCCTTTTTCTTACTGTTATTACATTTCTGAGTTTAAGTTCATCAGCAACAGCAGTGACTACCCTGGTTTTCTTCCCGATCGAATCGAGCAGGGTGAATTCAGAACCGGGAAACAGTATGGCAAGAGGTATCCCCGGGAATCCCCCGCCGGTGCCGACGTCAAGGATCCGAGTGCCTGGGAAAAAATTAATGATCTTTGCAACTGACAGTGAATGAAGTACATGATGAATGTAGAAATTTTCCATGTCTTTCCTGGAAATTAAGTTTATCATGCTGTTCCACTGTATGTAAATGGGTTTAAGCAGGGATATCTTTTCCTTTTGAACGGCCGAAAGTGATGGGAAATATCTGAATATGCTATCCGGCATTACCTGTTGTCTGTTTTTACAAAGATATTGTAAAGCAGGGTTTTTGCCCTGTACAACTGCGCTTTGACTGTTCCTATGGGCATATTAAGTTCAGATGCGATCTCTTCATAGGAATATTCCTTGTAATATCTTAATTCAATTATTTCCCTGTAGGGTGATTTAAGCTGATTGACTATTTTTCTAAGGATTGCAATTTTCTGGTCGTTGATCAGCGTTTCTTCAGGATCGGGAAGATCAGACTGAATATTGCTTGTCAGATTATCCATACCTTCATTTCCCTGATCGAATGGAATGGGAGATGATTGCTTCTTTCTGACAAAGTCGATGCAATTATTGGTTGCAATCATGAAAAGCCAGGTGCTGAAAGCATAGCGGGGGGTATATGAATCAATGTTTCTGAAGGCTTTTCCAAAAGCTTCAATTGTCAGGTCTTCGGCATCTGACGGATTGTTCACCATTTTAAGGAGCATATAGTAGATCGAATCCCTGTACCGGTTCATAAGACCGGCAAATGCTTTTTCGTTACCCTTCTTAGCCTCATTAACCAGCAAAAGATCATTCTTTGCCTTGTCCGACAGTCCCTGGTTTATTTCCATAGGTATTTACCCGACCTTGTCAGCGTATTGCTTAAATAAATGACCCCGTTTATAACCGGTGAAAAGATATCAAAAAATAATGAATATACCGCAAGCCCCGGCTCATTCAGTCTCTTCTGTCCAAGCGCAAGCACGGTTATGTGGGTTATCAATCTTAAACCAAAGATTATGAGTACATACTGCCACAGAAAGAGGTAAGACAGAAGGACAATAAATGAAGCATAAAAAAGAACACGGGTTATTGGCTCAGTGATTAAAAGGAACATATCCCGCGGCTTGTAATATCGGGCTGTCTTCATGTGTCTTTGTTTCTGTTTTACCCACTCTGTAAATGAGGAGGCCGGAACAGATCTTGTATGCGTTCCGTTCCTGAATTCAACACTTGTATTGCTTTTGCCGGCATTTGAATTGACAAACAAATCATCATCTCCGGAAATTATATGATTATGGGATCCAAAGCCTTTATTTTCAAAGAATACAGAGCGCCTGTATGCAAGATTGCGTCCGACGCCCATGTACGGGACGCCACGGATAGCCATCCCCAGATACTGTAATGCAATGGTCAATGTATCGTACCGTATATATTTGTTAAGAAGTCCTTTCCCTTTAAGATATCCACCATAACCGAGAACAAAATCAACCTGACCGTTAAAATGAGAGGCCATACCTGCGATCCATCTGTCAGACTCAGGCTGGCAATCTGCATCAGTAAAAAGAAGGATATCATTCTTTGCAGCCTTAATACCAATGAATTGTGCAAATTTTTTATTATGTGTGAATTTAGGATCCTTGTTTACATTAGATATCTTAAGATGAGGATATTGCTGAAGATATTTCCCAAGCACGTCATAGGAGTTGTCTTCAGAACAGTCGTTCACGACAATTACTTCATAATCGGAATAATCCTGCTCAAGCACTGCCGGCAGGAAGTTTCTGAGGTTCCCAGATTCATTCCTTGCACAGATGATTATTGAAACAGGTTTCTTTTCAGTTTCAGTTTCAGAATGCTTATGAAGAAATACAGCAAGGTAGAAGTACAGATAATAGAAAATCTGTATTGCACTGTACAGGGCAAACAATATGAAGACTATCAGTAAAATAAGGTTATCCTGAAACATCATCTGACTTTCATAAATCCGAAGCAATATTAGTAAGATAATCGGAATGGTGAAAAAAAACCATGATAATTTCTTCAGCCCAAACGGATGAATTACATTTGTGCTGCCAGTAACAACCCGGTATTATGTTCAGGATAGAGAGCAGGGATAAGGACACAAAAGCACGAGCAGGTTTGCTGTCAACCAGTCATGGGGATATTCCAACCCCGATATTTATGCCGGTTGGTACAGGAGGAACCGTGAAGGGAATACTCCAGCGCGACCTTGAGGAAGATATTAATGCAAAGATCATCCTGGCAAATACGTATCACCTGTATCTGCGTCCGGGTACCGCAATAATCAAGGCTGCAGGCGGACTTCATAAGTTTATGTCGTGGGAGCTGCCAATTCTCACCGACAGCGGAGGTTACCAGGTTTTCTCTCTTGCCGGTAACAGGAAACTTAATGATAACGGGGCTGTTTTTAAATCACATATTGATGGTTCAGAACACATTTTCACACCGGAAAATACAATTGATATTCAGAGGATTATAGGTTCCGACATTATGATGGTCCTTGATGAATGTGCTCCCTTTCCGTGCGATCACAAATATGCCAGGAAATCTGTTGCACTTACACATCACTGGCTCGACAGGGCCGCGGAAAGGTTTGGAACCACAGATCCTTTGTGGGGCTATGAGCAGGTTCTTTTCCCGATAGTACAGGGAGGGATATTTGATGATCTGAGGAAGATCTCGGCTGAGAAAGTCGCTGAAGCCGGTATGGCAGGAAATGCCATTGGAGGATTATCTGTAGGGGAACCTGCCGAAGAGATGTACAGGACCATCGAAATTGTCAATGATATCCTGCCGGATGATAAGCCAAGATATCTTATGGGAGTGGGGACGCCGGTAAATATCCTGGAGGCAATTGAAAGAGGAGTGGATATGTTTGATTGTGTAATGCCCACACGCAATGGCCGTAATGGTATGCTGTTTACGTCGGAAGGAATAATTAACATAAAGAATAACAGGTGGAGCGATGATTTCAGTCCCATTGATCCTTCTGGTCCGTCATCAGTAAGCACTAAATATTCCAAGGCCTATCTCAGGCATCTTATTATTTCAGGAGAAATACTAGGGTCACAGATATCAAGTATCCATAATCTTGCGTTTTATCTTAGCCTGGCCAGAGAGGCCAGGGAACAAATCGTAAAGGGGAATTTTAAAATATGGAAAGAGTCAATGACAAGAAAACTGTCAGAGCGGTTATAAATTCTCTTAAGCTGAAAATAATCGACAGATATATCATCAGGAAATTCCTGGGCACGTTCTTCTTTTGTCTTGTTCTTATCATGACTATCGCAGTTGTCTTTGATCTTGCAGAGAAGATTGACAACTTCATGGAAAAATCGGCTCCCTGGCGAGCCGTTGTCTTTGACTACTACATGAATTTCATACCATATTTTGCCACGCTGTTTGCACCGCTTTTTGTATTCATTGCGGTGATTTTCTTTACATCACGGATGGCTGTCAATACAGAGATAATCGCCATTCTTAACAGCGGGATGAGCTTTAAAAGGATGATGTGGCCGTATTTCCTGTCGTCCGTTGTTATAGCAATATTCATATTTTATCTGACCAATTTTGTGATTCCTCAGACAGCCCTGGAAAGAATGGATTTTGAGGATAAATATTACCGTCCGCAATGGAGGAAAGTTAATGTTGATAATATTCACAGGCAGGTCTACAAAAACATCTATGTTTATATGGAATCATTCAGCCCGATATATGTAAGAGGCCGTAATTTCACGATAGAGCGGTTCAATGAGGAGGGAAAGCTGGTTTCCAAGTTGTCTTCTCCAACTGTATTATGGGATTCCACCTCTTCCAAATGGGTGGCAACTAATTATATATTGCGGGAAATAAATGGTAACGAGGAAATTGTGACCAGAGGTATAAAGATTGATACCACCCTTACCATAAGGCCGGAAGATTTCTCAAGAGATCCGGGATTTGTCGGGACAATGACATACAGGGAGCTGCATGATTATATTGATCTTCTGAAGCTTCAGGGATCGGATGAGCTTAAAGTATTCCTTATTGAAAAACACCGGCGGTTTGCACATCCCTTTGCTGTTTTTATTCTTACCCTGATCGGAGTATCTCTTTCCTCAAAAAAAATCAGGGGAGGAATAGGCATGAGCATCGGTATCGGACTTGCCCTTAGTTTCTCCTATATACTGTTCCTGCAGTTTGCATCACAATTTTCGGTTAAGGGAAATCTCAATCCGATGCTGGCCATGTGGATACCCAATCTGTTGTATATCGTTATTGCCATGGTCCTCTATAAATTGGCTCCCAAATAGTTTCTTTAAGTCGTACATTTTATATAAACTTGTAATCCTTCCCGGTCAGGTCCGGAAATAAATAATTAAATCATCATTCTATGGCACTTAATAAAAAAATTAAGGAATTGCACGAGAAGCGGGAGAAGCTTTTGCTTGGAGGGGGAGAACAGGCTATTGAGAAGCAGAAAGCTTTGGGGAAGAGAACTGCCCGTGAACGTATCATGACGCTTCTGGATGAAAATTCTTTCAACGAATATGACCTTTTTGTAGAACATGATGCCCGTGATTTTGACATGGACAAGAAAACCCTTGCCAGCGATGGTGTAATTATCGGTTCAGGAACTATTTATGGTGCTCCTGTAGCAATATTTGCCCAGGATTTCACTGTTGCAGGAGGATCGCTGGGATTGATGCATTCAAGAAAGATCACAAAGATCATGGACCATGCCCTTAAAATGAGAATGCCTCTTATTGGCATCAACGACTCGGGCGGCGCCAGGATTCAGGAAGGTGTTAATTCGCTGGCTGGCTATGGTGAGATTTTTTTCCGCAACACCATTTCAAGCGGAGTGATTCCTCAGATATCGGTTATACTTGGTCCCTGTGCAGGCGGAGCAGTTTATTCACCTGCTCTGACTGATTTTGTCTTTGTGGTTGATAATATATCAAAAATGTTCATCACGGGTCCTGAAGTGATAAAAACCGTTCTCGGTGAAGAGATATCCATGGAGGATCTGGGCGGGGCGCGGATTCACAGCGAGATCAGCGGGAATGCACATTTCTTTGCAATGACTGAAGATGAGTGTTTCAACCAGATAAAGAGGCTTATAACTTTCATCCCATGGAATAACGGAAGGAAGGCAAAATCCTTTGATCCGGGTGAACCAAAACCTGAATTCAATATTGAAAAGATCGTTCCCGATGATCCCACTTTACCATATGATGTTAAGGATGTTATCCGGGCTGTGGTTGATAATTCGGATTTTTTTGAGATCATGGAACATTATGCCAGAAATATAGTAATCGGTTTCGGGCGCATGAATGGAAAAACCACGGGATTTGTCGCAAATCAGCCGCTTGAAATGGCAGGTGTACTGGATGTTGATTCATCAGATAAAGCAGCAAGGTTTATACGTTATTGTGACGCCTTTAACATTCCGATAATCACTCTTGTGGATCTTCCGGGATACATGCCCGGTGTTGACCAGGAGCATGCAGGTGTAATAAGACACGGCGCAAAGGTTCTTTATGCCTACAGCGAAGCAACTGTCCCGAAAATAACAGTTATTCTCAGGAAAGCATACGGCGGAGGATATATTGCAATGGCCTCGCGCCACTTGCGGGCTGATTTTGTATTTGCATGGCCATCCGCTGAAATAGCAGTTATGGGCCCTGAAGGCGCTGCAAATATAATTTTCAGAAAAGAAATCATGTCTTCAGATGACCCGGATGGTACAAGGAGACAAAAAGTTGAAGAGTACAAGGAGAAATTTGCAAATCCTTATGTTGCAGCATCACGCGGATACGTTGATGCAGTAATAGAGCCGGCAGAGACAAGGAAATTCCTCCTGCACTCAATAACAGTATCTGAAAATAAGTCAATTCAGATGCCCGAAAAGAAACACGGACTTCCTCCATTCTGATCATAAGGATAATGGAAAATAATAAGAAACGACCATGGAGCATTTTGAAAATCTGGGGATCCTGAATATCAATACGGGTTTGTATAAAACAAGACTAAGCAGTAAATTCAGGAACAGACAGTCTTATAAACCTGCAGATCCCCGCCTGGTACTGAGCTTTATTCCCGGAACTGTCCTGGATATCCTGGTAAAGCCGGGGCAGATTGTCAGGAAGGGTGATGACCTTATGATCCTTGATGCAATGAAGATGCAGAATCAGTTGAAATGCAAGATGGATGGCAAAGTGAAAAGGATACCGGTACGCAAGGGAGATAAAGTATCAAAAGGAATGATTCTTCTTGAACTGGAATGAAGTCATAAAATCCCTTCATATATCAGATACTCTTTAAGCTTGTCGGTTATTTCAGGCTTATCCTCGTAAATCCCGTAAACTGTCGATCCGCTACCGGTCATCGAACTGTAAACTGCACCCGATTTGTACAGGGCTCTTTTCAGTTCACCAACCAGGGGGTAAACCTTAAAGACAAAATCCTCAAAATCATTGATTATTAATTTTCCCCAGGTTGAAACAGAACTGGTCACCAATTGCTCAAGACTTGTCTCAGGCCTCTCCGGGCGACAATTGAAATAAGCCTCCTTTGTACTGATCAGGAACCCCGGATTTAAAAGGATTATATGGTATCCTTCCAGTAGAGGAGAAACCGGTCTTAATACCTCACCGCGTCCTGTAGCAATTGAAGGAACAGGATTCAAAAAAAACGGACAATCACTTCCCAGTTCCAGTGCAATGTCCTTCAGTTCGGTTTCAGTCATGGAAAGCCTGAAACATTTATTGATGCTTTTAAGAATGCAGGC
>CAZLCF010000157.1:0-7172 GCA_964557905.1 uncultured Rikenellaceae bacterium
CATCCCCGCAGGTTTTCAACTGAACTTCCGCGACTTGATTTCAGGGAATATCCTGTTTTCACGTTTGCCGAACCCGATCTCAAAAAGTTCAGGAACCTGTTCCTGGCTTACGAGGCATTAAATAAGGGCGGCAATATGCCATGTATTCTCAATGCCGCAAACGAAGTTGCAGTTAAGGCTTTTTTGGCTGGTAAAATAGGATTTATGCAAATGCCGGATGTCGTTGAATATGCTCTCGAAAATAATTCATATATTGCGTCCCCAAAACTTGAATCTCTTGAAATATCGGACAGACAGGCAAGGGAAACAGCAAATGATTTTATAAATAATCTTAAGAGTAAAAAATGACCGTTCTGATCAAAATACTTCAGTTACTGTTAAGTCTTTCAATTCTTGTTATCATACATGAACTGGGACATTTTATGTTTGCAAGGCTTTTTAAAACGAGGGTCGAGAAACTATACCTGTTCTTTGATCCATGGTTCTCTCTCTTTAAATTCAAAAAAGGAGATACTGAATACGGAATCGGCTGGCTGCCACTCGGAGGATATGCGAAGATTTCGGGAATGATAGATGAATCGCTCGATGTGGAACAGATGAAGCAGCCACCGCAACCATGGGAATTCAGATCAAAAAAATCATGGCAGCGTCTTCTGATTATGACTGGAGGCGTATTTTTCAATTTTATCCTGGCAATGCTCATTTATATTTTTGTGCTTTTTGCCTGGGGTGATACCTACCTCCCCACATCAGCCGTTAAATATGGTATTGTTACCGATTCGGCCGGCTATGACCTGGGTTTTAAGAACGGAGATAAAATTCTTTCAGTCGATAATCAGTATATTGACAATTTTTACACGATAACTTCCGATATAGTCCTGAACAACCGTAAAACAATTCAGGTTGAACGCGACGGTCAGATCGTAAACATAGAAATCACCCTTGACTATATAAAGAAAGTCCTGAAAAGACAGGGACAGATTGAACCAAGGGCGCCTTTCGGCCCATATATAATCACTTCATATGCAAAAGAGTCCCCCGCTAAAGCTGCCGGGGTCCTTGTTGATGATAAGCTTATCGGGCTCGATGATATTAAATTTGCGTGGTACGACGAATTTCAGAAATATCTGGCAGAAAATAAAAGCAAACCGGTATTACTCAACCTGCTTCGCAAGGGAGAACAGGTTGATATAGCAGTCACGCCAACAACGGCCGGGATGCTGGGAATAGCCAGCAGTTACCGGACAATTGCCAAGATCTTTGAGCTGAAAACAATTAATTACGGATTCTTTCAGTCAATACCGGCAGGCATCAGCAAAGGATTCAAATCCATTGGTGATTACCTTAAACAATTCAGGCTCATTTTCTCCCGTCAAACAAAAGCCTATGAATCGCTTGGAGGATTCATCACCATAGGCAGCATATTTCCGGGTGTGTGGGACTGGCAATCATTCTGGGACCTTACAGCCTTCCTGTCAATAATTCTTGCTGTAATGAACATACTGCCAATACCCGGACTCGATGGCGGTCATGTCATGTTCGTGTTATTTGAGGTGATAACGGGCAGGAAACCCAGCGATAAATTCCTGGAATATGCCCAGATAGCGGGAATGATAATATTATTCGCATTGCTTATTTTTGCAAATGGCAATGATATTATCAGGCTCATCAGGAACATCAGGAAATAGTTATTTGATATGTTAGTTGTTATTATTTAAAGTATTCTTAACTTTGCATAAACTATAATAATTACTGAGATGGGAAAGATTGGATTAACTGAGATAATACTGATATTGCTTGTTGTCATTCTCCTTTTTGGCGGCCGCAAGATCCCTGAATTATTCAAGGGTATAGGACAGGGAATGAAAGAATTCAAGAAAGCATCAAAATATGATCCTGATGAGGATAAGGAAAAAGAAAAATTCCAATAGGATTTTTATGGATATTATGAAAGGGGCTTTACAAAATGCCCCTTTTTTATTTCCACTGTTCGTACTTCTGATTTCTTCTTACCGGCACAAATCCCGCTTCCCTTATTATTGATTGCAGATCATCTGCGCTGAACCTGTTATTTGACCCGGCCGCACTTACCACATTTTCCTCTATCATTATCGATCCAAGATCATTAGCCCCGGCATGAAGCGAAAGCATACCGGTCTCTTTCCCTACTGTCAGCACTGATGCCTGTATATTCCTGATATTGTTCAGGATAATTCTGCTGACGGCAATTATTCTTATATAATCAGGACTATTATAACTGCTCCTTATCCCGTGCTTTTCCCTGAGTACAGTGCCTTCGTCCTGGAATGGCCATGGAATAAATGTGATAAATCCATAGTGATCTTTCTGCTTTTCAGCCTGAAGATCCCTTATCCTTATCAGATGACCTATCCTCTCATCAATTGTTTCAATATGACCATACATCATTGTTGCAGATGTGGGGAGGTTAAGCTTGTGTGCTGTCCTCATCACCTCCAGCCATTCTTCCGCTGATGCTTTTGCAGGTGATACAATTTTCCTTACCCGGTCAGACAGGATTTCAGCTCCTGCCCCGGGAAGAGAATCCAGACCTGCACAGATCAGCCTGCAAAGAATATCATGAAAGGTTGATTTTTCTTTTTTTGCCAGATGTACTATTTCAGGAGGCCCAAGAGCATGAAGCTTGATGGACGGATAAAGTTCCTTAAGCTGTATAAAAAGATCGGTGTAAAAACTGAGTCCCAGATCAGGATTCATCCCCCCCTGCAGAAGAAGCTGATCTCCTCCAAGAGCATAAAGCTCATCTGTTTTTTTAATGTATTCTTCTGTAGTCGTGATATATGCATCGGAAGATCCTTTCTTTCTGCAAAAATTGCAAAAAGTGCATTGAGAGAAGCAAATATTGGTTATGTTCACGTTCCTGTCAATCATCCAGCCGACAGCGTTGCCGGGATTATGCATCTGTCTGAGCTTACCTGCCACGAAAATAAGTTCTTCAAGCGGAGCCTGTTTGTAAAGTGCAACCCCTTCTTCTTGATCAAGAGGAACCAGGTTAAGAGCTTTATCATATAACTGGTCCATTTTCATCATCCCAAAGGTAACGCTTTGAAACCGAAACAATCAATATTTTAATTAACTTTACATCTTCCAAAAAACAGTCGTGAAAATATGAAACCGGAAGTTATTAGAATATCCCAAATATCACCAGATCAGTCTGTTATATGTATAATCGGGAAAAACAAGATCCCTGAGGATCTGCGTCTGAACAAGACTGAAAAAGAATATGCACTGAAACAGCTTAAGGCCAAGGAAGATTATGTTTTTATAAATTCTTATTATAAATGCACCTATCTGGTAAAAGTCAAAAGCGGGGTCAGTGCCTTCAAGGCAAAAGAGGAACTTCGGAAGACAGCTTACAACCTGAGAAAACTTATCAAGTCCAATAATCACAGGGAGCTAGTAATTACTTCACATGATTCATATAAGGGAGCAATTGAAGATTTTACGGAAGGACTTCTGCTCAGCTTTTATTCCTTTGATAAATACAAAACAAAAGAACCCGAAGAACCAAAGAAAAACTACCCTTCAAAACTATTATTATGCGGAGATGCTGACAGGACATCTGTTAAATGGCTGACCTGTCTTACTGATGCTGTCTATCTTGCCAGGGATCTGATAAATGAACCTGTCAATTATCTTAATGCAGCAAAGCTGGCATCAGAGATACAAAAGACAGGGAAATCAGCCGGATTTGATGTTGAGGTATTGAATAAAGGCAAGATAGAAGCGCTTAAAATGGGAGGGCTTCTGGCAGTCAACAAAGGAAGCGTTGATCCGCCGGCATTCTGCATTCTTGAGTGGAAGCCTGAAAAAAGTCTTAATAAAAATCCGCTGGTCCTGATTGGCAAGGGAATAGTCTATGATACCGGCGGGCTTAATATAAAAACCGGCGATTACATGGCAATGATGAAGGGCGATATGGCCGGTGCTGCCACTGTAACAGGTGTTTTTTATACAGCTGCAAAATTCAATATTCCCCTTCATATTATAGGATTGATCCCTGCGACGGACAACCGTCCCGGGGGAAATGCATATACCCAGGGAGATATCATTACCATGCATAACAAGATGACAGTTGAGGTGGGAAATACTGATGCGGAGGGCAGGTTGATCCTGGCCGATGCAATAAGTTATGCATCAAGGTATAATCCTGAGCTGATCATCGATATTGCAACCCTGACCGGTTCAGCTGCCGTTACTTTCAGCAACCAGGCAATTGCATTGATGTCCAATGCCGACAGGAAATATATATCACTTCTTGAAGAATGCGGACAAATGGTTTATGAAAGGATTGCCGAACTTCCCTTCTGGGAGGAATATGGCGAAATGATCAAGTCGGATATTGCTGATATCAGGAATATAGGAGGTCGTGAAGCAGGAGCAATCACTGCCGGAAAATTCCTTGAGAATTTTACAAAATCCCCGCTTATCCACCTTGATATTGCAGGAACAGGCATACTGAAGAAAGATGATTATTACAGGCTGAAACAGGGACCGGGTTCCGGATTAAGGCTGCTTGCAACATTCCTGAAGCAGCTGGCAGCAGATTATAAAAGATTTAAGTAGCAAATATGGAAACAAAAACAATCATAGCCGGAATTTCACACGGAGATATCAATGGCATTGGTTATGAGGTAATAATCAAATCCCTCATGGACAATATGATCAATGATCTTTGTGTACCGATAGTTTATGGATCACCAAAAGTGGCGGCTTATCATCGTAAAGCATTGAATATTACTAATTTCAGTTTTAATAATATAAAATCCGCAGAAGAGGCGAACCATAAAAAGGCCAATATGATCAACTGTCTTGATGATAATGTCAGGGTTGAGCTTGGGAAATCCACACAGCAAGGCGGGGAAGCTGCCCTGATATCACTCGAGAAGGCAGTTGAAGATCTGATGAACGGCAAAATAAATGTATTGATCACGGCTCCTATTGATAAAAAGAACATTCAGTCCGAAAAATTCACTTTCAAAGGTCATACTGAATACCTGAGATCGAAAACAAACGCAGAAGATGTGCTGATGTTCATGATCAGTGAGAACATGAGGATAGGCTTCGCCACAGGTCATGTACCTCTGAATCAGGTTTCAGGTATGCTGACAATTGAATTGCTGCTCAGAAAAATCAAGCTGATGAATCAGTCTCTCTTGAGCGATTTCGGAATACGCAAACCGCAGATAGCAGTTCTCGGACTCAATCCTCATGCAGGTGACAATTCCCTTCTGGGAAATGAAGAATCGGAAATAATCATTCCCGCAATGAAACAATCCGAAAGAGAAGGGATCATGACTTTTGGGCCATTCCCGGCAGATGGTTTTTTCGGTGCGGGATCATTTACAAAATTTGACGGTATTCTGGCAATGTATCATGATCAGGGACTCGGACCGTTCAAGGCACTCTCCTTTGATTCCGGGGTCAACTTCACAGCCGGATTGCCATTTGTCAGAACATCCCCGGTGCATGGAACTGCTTTTCACATTGCAGGGAAAGGCGAAGCCTCTGAAAATTCATTCCGGCAGGCAGTCTATCTTGCCTGCAGTATTTTCAAAAACAGGAAGATATATGCCGAATTGACAAAAGATCCGCTCAGGCATCAGGATATTGAAATACATACTGACAAGGTTGATGAACTGCCTCCTGATATTTTTAATACCGAACCCCAGTTATGATCGATTACATTAAAGGGACAATTACCCAGATCACACCTGCATTTCTTACTATCGAGACCGGAGGTGTGGGTTATTTCATTAATATCTCTCTCACAACCTTTTCAAAGCTTGAAGGGAAAAATGAATATAAGATCCTTCTGCATGAGATGATCAGGGAAGACGCTCATCAGCTTTTTGGCTTTGCCGACAAGGAAGAACGTGAGATTTTCAGGTTCCTGATTTCAGTTTCAGGGGTAGGCGCCGCCACTGCCAGGATGATGCTTTCATCACTCAACCCGGCAGAGATAGAAAAAGCGATAATAGGATCTGAAGTCAATGTCCTGAAAAGTGTTAAAGGCATAGGATTAAAAACAGCACAGAGGATAATTGTTGATCTTAAAGACAAGCTTGGCAAACAGTCCGAAACCGGTGAAATATTTGCGTTTTCAGACAATACAAAACGCGAGGAAGCGTTATCTGCTTTAGTGATGCTTGGGTTTGCCAAAAGCGCTGTCTCAAAAGTTCTTGACAAGATTTTACGGGAAGAAAAAACCCTTTCTGTCGAGAATCTGATAAAGAGAGCGCTGAAGAACTTGTAATACTGAATAAAAGCCGGATTGGGATCAGGGATGTCAAATAAGAATCTTCTGGTATTTTTATATCCTTTACTGTTGGCTTCCTTGTTATCAACCTGGGAAGAAGCCTGCGGTCAGACCTCTGTTCAATCCGGCGATACATCGCGGAAATCCATACTCAGGTTACAGGATGTTTCCGGGATCCCCTGGGAATCAAAGCAAAAAGCTCCGCTCTTTCTCGATAATCCTTCAAACATAAAATCAACAGTGATATATGATCCTGAAAAGAATGAATATGTCATTTATCAGAAGGTCGGATCATTTGATTACCGCACGCCGATGCACATGAATCCGGAAGAATTCAGAAAATATGAGTATACAAGGGCAATGCGCGATTACTGGCAATCGAGAATCGCCGGCGATGAATCGGGATTCAGATCAACACTGATACCGCAGATCGAAATAGGAGGTGCCGCATTTGACAAGATCTTTGGCAGCAATACCATAAATATCATTCCCCAGGGATCAGCTGAACTGATTTTCGGGATCAATATTTCACGGACTCAAAATCCAACACTCTCTGAAAAGCTGAGGACAATACCGACATTCGACTTTAAGGAAAAGATACAAATGAATGTCACCGGGACCATAGGTGACAAAATGCAGCTTGGCGTAAATTACAATACTGATGCACTGTTTGAATTTGAGAACAGGACAAAGCTTCAGTATGCCGGGAAAGAAGATGAGATACTGAAAAAGGTTGAAGCAGGCGATGTCACCCTTCCCCTTACGGGGACACTCATAACAGGAAGCTACAGTCTCTTCGGGCTTAAAACAGAGATGCAATTTGGCAAACTGACAGTCACTACAGTTCTTTCACAGCAGAAAGGAGAATCATCGG
>CAZLCF010000158.1:0-7165 GCA_964557905.1 uncultured Rikenellaceae bacterium
AAAAGATAAAAGGAAAAAGATAAAAGTGCGGTAAGGAGGAGTTTTGTTTTCATAATTGTGCGAATTTAGAATCCTTTTTATCAGAAAAATAAACCGTAAGTTATGCCAAAAAATAAATCAAGTCAAGTTTTTTTTATTAAGACAATCTCCCCTTATAATCCTCATACCCGAACTTCCGGAGAAGTTTGAACTTCCCTTCCCTGGTCCATATTCCTATTGACGGGTGTCTGACTCCGTTAAAGGTGGTGGTTTTCACCATTGTATAATGGATCATATCGAGGAAGATGATCCTGTCTCCGGGCTTCAGTTCCTTATCGAACGACCAGTCGCCCATGAAATCACCCGACAGGCATGAGCTGCCTCCCAACCGGTATACCGGTTTTCCGGCAACGGGATCGGTGGCTCCGATGACCTTCGGTTTATAGGGCATTTCAAGACAGTCGGGCATGTGAGCTGTAAAGGATACATCAAGAATTGCCGTTTTAATGCCCTGGTTCTCAACAACATCTTCTACAGTTGAAACCAACTCTCCCGTTTCCCATGCAAAAGCGCTTCCCGGTTCAAGGATGACATGGAGCCCTGTCCTTTCCCTGAAATCCTTCAGTATTTTTATAAGGTGATGAGTATCATAGTTCTTTCCTGTGATCAGATGACCACCCCCCATGTTTATCCATTCCAGTTCCGGGAAAAACCTCCCGAATTTGGTTTCAACGATCTTTAGTACCTTTTCAAGCGCATAGGAATCCGATTCAAAGAGAACGTGAAAATGGAGCCCTTCAATTCCTTCCGGCAATCCTGTATTCAGATCTTCGGAGGTTATTCCCATCCTCGACCCGGGAGTGCATGGATTATAAATACCGAGACTTATCTCTGAAAATTCAGGATTGATCCTTAATCCGGGTGAAATTTCCCCTTTATGTTTTTTTAACAAACCTGAATACTTCCTGTACTGTTTCAGTGAGTTAAAGGATATGTGGGAACTGTATTTCAGAACTGAATCAAATTCATCCTCCTTATAAACCGGTGAATAAGTATGTGCCGGAGAGCCTATCTCCTCGGAGCAGAGCCTGGCTTCGTTCACCGAGCTGGCTGCGGCACCGGAAATGTATTCCCTGAGAATATCAAATACGCCCCACATGGCAAATCCCTTGAAGGCAAGGATTATCTCGGCACCGGATTCCTCAGATACTTGTCTGATCAGGGAAAGATTTCTCCGGAATCGTTCCTCGTCGATAACATAGCAGGGAGAAGGTAATATTTTGTAGTTTATAGGCAATTACAAAGAATATAATTTCAACTTATTGGCTACAGGCATCGGGCGTCAGGCGTCAGGAAGCGAGTAACCTGTTGCCCGTCGCCCGTAGCCAGTCGCCTTTCTTAAAGTTCGAGATCTACATCATGTAACTCAATCCACGGTAGTCCAAGGATATTGAGCTGTTCCATAAAAGGATCAGGATCAAACTCCTCGATATTGAAAACGCCGGGTTTTTTCCAGATTCCTTTCAGGTACATCATTGCACCTATAGCCGCCGGAACTCCGGTAGTATAACTTACTGCCTGTGTGCCAGTTTCTTTATAGGCGGTTTCGTGACTGCAATTATTATAAATGTAATATGTCTTTTCCTTTCCGTCTTTTATCCCTTTAATCCGGCAGCCTATGGAGGTCCATCCCTTATAGTTCTCTCCCAGCTCACCAGGATCCGGGAGTACTGCCTTCAAAAATTGTATGGGAATAATTTCCCTTCCGTCAAACATTACAGGCTCAATACCTGCCATACCTATATTCTGAATGACACGCAGGTGGGTAAGGTACTCCTGTCCGAAGGTCATCCAGAACCTGGCTCTTTTAAGGGTTGGATAGTTTTTGACAAGAGATTCAAGTTCCTCATGGTAGATCAGATATGATTCCTTGGGACCAATATCAGGGTAATTCAAAGATTTATGGATCTGATGAGGCTTTGTCTGGATCCAGTTGCCGTTCTCCCAGTATTTACCCTTCTGCGTTACTTCACGAATGTTTATTTCGGGATTGAAGTTTGTTGCAAACGGCTTCCCGTGATCTCCGGCATTGCAGTCAACGATATCGAGATAATGAAGCTCGTCAAAATGATGTTTTGCAGCATATGCCGTAAATACTGATGTAACACCGGGATCGAATCCGCAGCCGAGGATTGCCGTTATCCCTGCTTTCTTATATCTTTCCTGGTATGCCCACTGCCAGCTGTATTCATATTTGGCCTCCTCGAGAGGTTCATAATTGGCAGTGTCAAGATAGGCAACACCCGTTTCCAGACAGGCATCCATAATATGAAGATCCTGGTACGGCAATGCCACATTCACCAAAATATCAGGATTGAATGATCTGATCAGCTTTACAAGCTGCGGTACGTTATCTGCGTTTATCTGTGCGGTTTGTATACGGTCCTTTCCGATCCTTGCAGCTATGGCATCGCATTTTGATTTTGTCCGGCTGGCGAGCATTATTTCGCTGAATACATCCGGCAGGGAAGCCATTTTATTGACGACAACGGTACCGACTCCGCCCGCTCCTATGACTAGTACTTTCCCCATATACCCTAATTTTTTATTGAAATAAAAGAATAGTAATCTGATCCCTTAAATAGACTGTCAGTCTGCTTCAAATATAAGATTAAAAAATGACCAATCAATGGTTAATTATCACTCAAAATAAAATACTCTTCAATTCATCCCGGGTTAATTTTTAACATACTAATTCTGTTTATATTTGTAACCTGATTTTTGGCAGAGAGTATGAAGCTTATCAATCCTTTAATCATCCTCAGGATCCTGAGCACAATTCTTCTGATTGAAAGTATCTCCTTTTTGTTATGCGTACCTGTTGCCCTTGTTTATAAAGAAGAATCATATTCTTTTTTATGGTCATCCGTGATAACCGGATTCATTTATGCTGTATTACGCCTTGTCAGCATGAATGCTGATACTGACAAGATTACCAGCAGGGATGGATACCTGGCAGTTACTCTGTCATGGCTGGTTTTTACTGTTATCGGGTCATTGCCATATCTTATCAGCGGTACCATTCCTTCATTCATTGATGCTTTCTTTGAATCAACCTCGGGATTCACGACTACAGGAGCATCCATACTGACAGATGTGGAGATCCTTCCTTATTCAATACTTTTCTGGCGAAGTCTGACACACTGGATCGGCGGGCTGGGAATAATCGTACTGGTGATTATCATCCTGCCCTCACTCAAGGTATCTGGATATCAGTTATTCAGTCTTGAATCATCAATGAAAGAAAAGATCCATCCCAAAACCCAGGCTGTAGGATTCAGGATAATGTTAATCTATTTAGGGCTTACATTTGCCGAGATCATTTTATTATGGATGGGCGATATGACCCTCTTTGACAGTGTATGCCACTCATTCGGGACTATCGCGACCGGAGGTTTCTCAACAAAAAACAACAGCCTGCAATTCTATTCAAATTACAGTCAGTATGTTGTTATGATATTCATGTTCCTGGCAGGTACAAGCCAGGTAGTCTATTATTATTTATTGAAATTTAATTTCAGGAAGGTAAAGCAGAATGAAGAATTATGGTTTTATATCTTCATTGCATTAGTTGCAGGAGCTATAGCGACAATAATTCTTCTTGCCAGTTCAACACGCACTTTTGAACAGGCATTCAGAGAGGGTTATTTTCAGATCATTTCAATCATGACCTGCACAGGTTTTGCTTCTGCCGATTATCTTTTCTGGCCTTCAGCAGGTCTCCTGCTGATTTTTATCATGATGTTTTCCGGTGGCAGCACCGGATCAACCAGTGGTGGAATAAAAATGGCGAGGCACCTGATAGTGCTGAAGAACATAAAAAGTGTTTTTATCAGGCTTAATCATCCGAAAGCACTTGCATCAGTAAAACTTAACGGCAGGGTCGTTGATGAAAGCATAAATATTACTATAATCTCCTTCGTCCTTCTTTATATTTTTCTTTTTATTGTTGGAACAGCAATTGTGGTAATAACAGGAGTAGATCCTGTGACATCAGCAAGTTCAGTGGCAACATGCATGGCAGGGATAGGTCCGGGTCTGGGTACTGTAGGACCTATGAACAATTATGCTCACATGCCTGAGGTAAGCAAGGTTGTGCTAAGCCTTCTAATGATACTCGGAAGACTTGAAATATTAACGGCATTTGCATTGTTTTCTAAATCGTTCTGGAGGTTCTAAATCCGGCGACCGGCTACCGGCAAAAGGCAGGAGAAAGCTGGCAAGTCGGAATCCTGGATTTACATGCCGAGTACTTTACTGCTTGCTGAAGAATTTCCGTACATCTTCAAGGTTTTCCGGAGTTCCCACAGTTACCCAGTAACCGCCGTCATCCCTGTAGGTCACGATCTTATGTGAGTCTGCCAGGTGAAGATACAGGTTTGTCATAGTATAAACACCTTCGCTCATATAATTGAATATTTCAGGATTTATTATATGCCTTCCTGAAAAGGCTATTTCGGATAGATGTTCCGTTTCCTCACAGGTAATAATCCTTTCCCCGGTAGTTTTGTTGCACCAGCCTTTCAGCAAACCCTGCTGATCAACAAGAAAATACCTGTTTCCCTTGCGATTTCTTACTGCAAGTGTTGCCAGTCCTTTCATCTTTATGTGGTACCGGTACAATGCAGAAAGATCCAGGTCAGTCAGAGTGTCTGTATTATATAAAAGGAAAGGATTCCTGTCAAAAAAACCTTTGGCTTTATACAATCCTCCGCCGGTTTCAAGGAGCATTTCCCGTTCGTCAGAAACAGTGATTTTAAATCCATCCTTTTTCAGCCTCTCTGTTTCCTCCTCAACCATATCAGCCAGGTGATGGACATTTATAATAATGTCGTCAAATCCTGATGCCGTGCAATTCTCAACAGCAAGACGAAGAAGGCTTTTCCCGTTTATATCAAGGAGAGCCTTGGGAATAGTCTCTGTGATTTTACCAAGCCGTGTGCCTTTTCCGGCTGCAAGGATCATTGCTTTCATCGGCAGAAAATTAATGAGACTGTGAAGCAAGCCGTTGGAACAGCTGTGATTCCGGGATTGATCTGACGGTACGATACAATTCAGGCAGAGCAATATGGTTTTCAGCCTGCCTTATTATCTGGGTAAGCAAATGGACCGCCGGTACAATGCTTTCAGTAAAAGTCGGTTTCTGTTCATACAATCCCCTGAACCCGAAAGCACCCAGTGCCTGCACCACGCGTATCATGCTGAAACCGGCATAATAGCCCCTGAATTTCTTCTTATCCTCTTTCGATACCGAGCAGAATTTCTCGATATAATAATCGAGAATTTCATCCCTGTTGGCTTTCAGCATGGGGATCTTAGCATCGTATAAGAGCGAGGCAACATCGTACTGGGGAGCTCCTTTCCTCCCGCCCTGGTAATCAATGAACCAAGGCTCATTCCCTATCACCATTACATTTGCTGTCTGAAAGTCCCTGTATAGGAAATAGTCCTGACCCGTTTCAAGCAGATAATCAGCAAGTGAAACAAAATCATGCTCCAGGTTCCTTTCATTAAAAGGAACTGCCAGAAGTTTGAGCAACATGTACTTGAAATAGTTCAGATCCCACATCATTGATTGGCGGTCAAAGCTTCTGTGAGGGTAGCAAAGATCAAGGTTAAGTCCTTTTATGCCTTCAATCTGAAATAGTATAAGATTGTCAATTATTTTACGGTAAAGTTCCTTCGTTTCTGAATTGAAATCTGTAATATCAGTTCTGTTATGGAGCCATGTATACAGGTTTATATCACCAAGATCCTTCAGATAATAGATGAATTTGTCTGGCAGGTATCCGTAAACCTCTGGTACAGGAAGTCCTTTGGTTATGAAATGGTTAGTGAATCCCACAAACGCTTCATTTTCCTCGAGGTTGGGATTATAGGCTCCGATGATGCTTTTCCCTCCGTCAATGATCCTGAAATACCTCCTGTCGGAACCTGACCTCGGAAGAGGCGTTATTTCCAGGTCAGAACCTCTAAACAGCTCCTTGTATCCTTCTGATATTATTTCAATTTCAGTCATGTTTCTCCCCTTCTTTTTCTTACCGTTGCGCCTTTGCGCCGTTGAGCCTTTGTGCCAACATTTTACAATCTTATCAGTATCTTCTTTTTATACAGGATTAAAGCAATTAACCAGATAATCAGTACCTGTATCAGTGCAAACATAAGGCTTCCGTTCATATTTCCTGCAACCGGAACACATATCTTTTCATAAAACCAGTTATACAGAGTTATTTTTTCACCGCCTGCCTGAAACTTAATAAACAACATCAACCTTGTCCATATCCCTGAAAGAAAATATGAAAACAGAGCATTCATACCAAATACCATGAAGAAAACTCCCCATTTCTGAAATCTGAGCACATCTGCAATAAAATATATACCAGCCAGTACTGCCATTGCCCAGCCTGCAGTATAGAGTACATATGAACTTGTCCACAGTGGTTTGTTGATGGGGAATACAATGCTCCACAACAGGCCCAGTCCTGCTGATGAAGCTCCTAACAGGAGAAGCTTTAAAACTGTTTTACCTGAAGGTGTCTCTTTTCCCAGTATCTCTCCGGTGAAATAACCGATTATGACCGTGCATACTGCCGGCAGGGTACTCAGCAAACCTTCAGGATCAAAAGGGATTCCGAAACCCTTGTACATATGGTTTGTTCCAAGTATTGCCGCATCAACTTTATAAACAAAATTTCCTTCAAGGCTAAAGTGTTCTGCTCCTCCGAAAAATGCCAGCAATGCCCAGTAAAGCAGCAAAATAACAGCTGTAACGATCCAGAGGTACTCACGTCTGACTGTCAGACATATAAGCGCACCTATCCCGTAAGCGAGGGCAATGCGTTGGAGAACGCCCATTATCCTGAGTGTTGAATAGTCCCTGTTGAAGTAAGGAAATATTGCCAGGAAAAGACCAACGGCAAAGATAGTCACTGTGCGCCTGAATATTCGGAACAGAGAACCGGCATTTATCTCATGTCCGTATTTCTTAAATGAGTACCACATTGAGACGCCCACAATAAAAAGGAAAAACGGGAATACCAGGTCGGTGGGTGTGCATCCGTGCCATGATGCATGGCGCAGGGGAGGATAAACATAATTCCAGCTGCCAGGCGTGTTCACGACGATC
>CAZLCF010000159.1:0-7144 GCA_964557905.1 uncultured Rikenellaceae bacterium
TGTAACTTTTTAAACATGCTTTACGTCCCAGCATCAGAAACATTTATAAGGACAATCATGAAAAAGATCGGAATATTAATATTGCTTACAGCAATAATAACACAGGGATTCAGTCAGGAAACTTCGGCTGAAAAAAAGGAAACCGGACGGCAGGAAACAGTCACAGACACCAATGATATAACAAGAATAATTGTGGGCAAGAATCTGGTTGTTGTTGAAGATGACGAAGATGCCGTAAAAGTGAGAGTGGGGAACAAGGGAGTGGTCATCCTTGAATCTCTTGAAAAAGGCGAGTCAAGGGTTAAGTTTGAAAAATATAATGAATATGATGAAGGAGATTCAGGCTTTGAATACTATAAGGAAGATGAACGTGATGACGGAGCACACAGAAGGAGCCAGTTCAAAGGTCACTGGTCTGCTATTGAGGCCGGAGTGAATAATTACCTTACTGCCGACAACAGTCTGACATTGCCCGAAAGTATTGATTACATGACTCTACACTCATCAAAATCACTGAACTTTAATCTTAATTTTTCACAATTCAGCCTTGGATTAGCAAGACATTTCGGAATTGTTACAGGGCTGGGCCTGAACTGGAATAATTACAGGTTTGACGGCAACAATAATATTCAAAAGGGTGAAGCCGGTGTCATAGAAATACTTGACCCGGGTTTAATTCTTAAGAAATCGAAGCTTTCTACTTTTTACCTTAATCTTCCGCTGCTTCTTGAGATTCAGATACCTGCTGATTATCATACTCTTAATTTAGCATTTGGCCCGGTAGGAGCTGTCAAGCTCTATTCAAATTCAAAGATGGTCTTTGAGGATGGTGACAAGATCAGTTCAGATGGTGATTTCAGCCTGAATCTTCTCAGGTATGGGGCGACTGCCCGTTTTGGATTTGAAAATTTCCACATTTACGGAACCTATTACCTGACTCCGCTATTTAAGCCTGGTAAAAGTCCTGATGGCATAGACCTTTTCCCGTTTGAAATAGGAATTGCATTCACTGTTGATTAATTATTATCATTCCCGATGATGTAGCATTACGATGTTTCGTGATGCTATATTTATTTGTTTCCAACATTCAACACTGTATATTTGTAGATCAACCATTACAAAGCATAATGGCCGGCGAATTACTATCTCCCCGTGAGATACGAAGGTACAAAAAGCAGATCATGATCCCTGAAATAGGCGAAGAGGGCCAGGAGAAGCTTAAAAAAGCCAGTGTTGTCGTCATCGGCGCCGGTGGTCTTGGTTGTCCTGTCCTTCAGTACCTTACAGCTGCAGGTGTTGGAAAAGTAGCCCTGGTTGAATATGATATGGTTGATGAAACAAACCTTCAGAGACAACTGTTATATGGTTCTGATGATGTTGGAAAACTCAAATCAGTAATTGCAAGGGATCGTCTTGAACATCTTAATTCCATGGTTGAAATAGAGATCTTCAACCTCCGGCTGGATGCCGAAAATTCTCTCCGCATTTTAAAGGATTTCGATGTGATCGTTGATGCAACTGATAATCTTGAAACAAGATATATTATTAGTGATTCATGTGTCATTCTTGGAAAACCCATGGTTCATGGGGCAATTTTTAAATACGAGGCGCAGGTTTCTGTATTTAACTACCAGGGAGGGCCGACATACAGGTGTTATAATCCATATTCAGACAGTAAAAAATATAAAAATCCTCTTCCGGCTGATGTCGGAATAATGGGTGTCCTGCCCGGAGCTGCGGGAACATTTATGGCATATGAAGTAATTAAGATTATCACCGGAATAGGAAGCGTGCTTAGTGGTAAAATGTTGATATTCAATATTTTAAATTACACGTTTCACATAATAAGAATTAAAAATATACCGGGAAATCACAATATCAAAACATTAACCGATCTGCCTTGCATGACATAAACAACTAATAAAGATTGATATGAGATTATTGCTGATCAGCAATTCGACTAATCCTGGAGAACCATATCTTGATTATCCCAAGAATAATATTCGGGAGTTTCTTGGTACCCGGCCTGTCACAGCATTGTTTATCCCTTATGCAGCCGTTACTTTTTCCTATGAGGTTTATGAGCAAAAGGTGTCAGAGAGATTTAGGGAAGTGGGTCATGACATTGAGTCAATTCACCGGTTCATAGATCCTGCAGCTGCTATAAAAAATGCAGCGGCAATAGCTGTCGGAGGCGGAAACACATGGAAGCTTCTGAAAACTATAAGGGAGAATAATCTCATTGATGCCAATCCGGCTGGTCATGCCGGTGAAACAAGAGAACAGCGGATTGAGGAGTTTATTGAAATCAATCCTGATACTTATGTTGTCGGGCTAAGGGAGGGGACGATGCTGCTGATTGAAACCGGGAAAATGCGGTTGATAGGACCGCGTAAGGCAAGAATATTCAGGAAGGGATCATTACCTTCAGAACTCGGAACCGGCGAAGACTTATCCTTCCTTCTTTTACATCAGGTCCCATATTCATCCAAATGAATTACCTTTGTGCACTGTTATCAGGCCGGTAGCCGGATATCGGTATTGGGATATGAGACTATTTTTCAGAATACTCAAAATAATTGCTGTTCTGATCATTGCAGTTATTTTAACTCTTTTTACTGCTTCATTCCTGATGCAGGATAAGGTTGCCGGTATTATTCTCAAATCCCTCAATAAAAGCATATCAACTAAATTTGAATTTGAAACGGTGAGATTGTCGTTCCTGAGAAAATTCCCCAAAGCCTCCCTTGACCTTATTAATGTACTTATACATTCATCCCCGGGCTTTGACAGGAGTGCCTTTTCCGCGATAAACACCGATACCCTTCTGGCTGCAAAATCTATATTTATTGAATTCAGTATCACTGACATTTACCATGGAATTTATAATATAGAAAGAATCGGAGTTAAGGAAGGTTTGCTGAGGTTGTTCACTGATACTGCAGGGATGGTCAATTATGATATCACAGTTGAAACCGGTGAAAAGACAGATGGTGATTTAACCATTGATCTTAACAGGATCTCCCTGGATGACCTTAAAGCATATTATAATAATCTTGCTACGGAGCTTATAATTGAAGGGGTGATTGAAAATGGTCACCTGAAAAGCAGGATTTCAGGTGATGAAATTGATTTTACCGCTGTTTCAGCTATGCAGATCAGTAATTTTCAGCTATATAAAACAAGAATAAAAAATACGATCTCAGCTGATATAGATCTCAGCCTCCATAGTTCTGACAGCGGGACAGTATTTAATAAAGGTTTTCTTAAATTTGATAACTATTCATTCGGGCTAAAGGGTTTTATTTCTTCTGATGATTTGCTTGATTTGTCTCTTACAGGAGAAAATCTTGATATCCAAAGGATTAAGAAATACCTCCCGGAAGAATTCCTAAAAAAAATATCAGATTATGATCCTGCCGGTGTGTTACAGGTCAGCAGCAGGATCAAAGGGCTGGTGACGCGTACATCATATCCGGGAATTGAAATAAATTTCCAGCTTGAGAATGGCTCAGTAATTCTGATGGATAAAGCTTTAAGTTTAAATGGTGTTTCACTTTCAGGATTCTTTACAAACGGACAGGAACAGATCCCCAAAACCAGTTTATTTACTTTAGATAATTTCAGGGGAAATCTGGGCTCAGCACAATATACCGGATCTTTATCTCTCAGTAATTTTGATTCTTTGAATGGTATACTTCAATTAAAAGGTAAGGTGATACCGGGCGAGCTGAAAGATTTTTTCAGGATCAAAACAATTTCATCATCAGAAGGATCCATTGATGTCGATCTTAAAATGGAAGGTTCATTTCCGAAGAAGAACAAATACTCATTCTGGGATATTCTGAATTTGAATCCGGACGCGGATTTGAATTTTAATTCCTTCTCAATTGGTATAAAGAACAACAGTATAATTATTAATCAGGTAAATGGGAACCTGGCTATAGCAGATTCTGTAACCGCTGATAATCTCCGGTTTGATTATAAGGATCATAAGTTCGTTGTCAACGGGATCTTTAAAGAGCTCCCTGAATGGCTGGCCGGCAAGTCTGCTATACTTATTGCGTCTGCCAGCATCAGATGCGGCCATCTGAAGCCCGAATCTCTTTTCCCCGCCGCATCAGCAGCTGATTCTTCTTCTGAAAGAGAAAAAGCATATTCACTTCCGACTGATATTATTCTTGATCTTAACTTTGCCATTGACACATTCAGCTTCAGAAAATTCAGGGCAGAAAAAATCAATGGCACCCTCAGTTACAAACCAAAGCTCGTTAATTTTAAAATCCTAAGAATGAATTCTTTGGATGGAATGATATCCGGTAACGGTTTTATTGTTCAGAATACAGATAAATCATTTAATGCAAGGGGAAGTTTTGATCTTGAAAAGGTAAATATTAATTCAGCTTTCAGGTCATTCAACAACTTCGGGCAGGATTTTCTTAAAGCAGAAAATATTAATGGAAATCTTTCCGGTTCCCTTTCCCTGCTTCTTCCGGCTGATTCTCTCCTGAAGATTGATATTAAATCTATTAATGCTGAAGGTAAATATGTTCTTGCAAATGGCGCACTTATTGATTTTGAACCCGTAAAGCAGCTTTCTTCATTCATAGAGCTGTCCGAACTTGAGAACATAAGCTTTGAACAGCTTGAAAATGATTTCTTCATAAGGAATAATATTCTTTTTATTCCGCAGATGGACATAAAATCATCTGCAGCTGACCTGTCAGTTAATGGAAAACACAGTTTTAACAATGATTATGAATATCATGTAAAGATCCTCCTGTCAGAAATGCTGAGCAAAAAGTTGAAAAAAACCAAACTCAACACTACTGAATTCGGAGCGGTAAAGGATGACGGGCTTGGCCGGACATCCGTCCTTCTTAAAATTGAAAACAATGGAGAAGATGTGAAAGTCGGATATGATATCAAAGCTGCAGGAAATCAGATCAAGAACGATATCCGTACGGAAAGGAAGACACTTAAAACAATTCTGAACGAGGAATACGGATGGTTTAAGAATGACACAGCCGTCACTGAAAAACCCGCAGCCGGTACTCCCCGGTTCAAAATAACATGGGAAGAAACTGATACAGTACAAGTTGAAACGGAAGAACCACCCGAAGAAAATAATATCCTGAAGAATTTATTAAAGAAGAAAAAGCCTTAAAATTGAACGGTTATAGCAATAAGACCTCCTGGATGCTTTTCCTTTTCCTGTTTGCAATTCTTACAGGTTTAGTATCTCTTGTTTATACACGATATCTGGTGGGCATCCTTAAAACAGAAGAAAGAAAGAAGGTTGAACAATGGGCTGAAGCCACCAGGCTTATAACCCTTGCCGATTCCAGCCAGAATATTGATTTTCTTTATTCAATCATTGAAACCAATACTACCATACCGGTTATACTTACCGATGAGGCAGACAGTATTATCAGCTCAGGGAATTTTGATGAAATCCGTATGCGAGATCCCATGTATCTGAGATCACAGCTTGAAAAAATCAAGAAGAAGAATAACCCTATAGTTATTGACCTCGGGAAAAACCATGCGAACCTTATCTATTATAAAGACAGCATTATTCTTACCCAGCTAAACTATTATCCATATGTTCAATTGGGAATCATTGTCCTGTTCATCCTTGTTGCATATCTTGCCTTCAGCTCATCGCGGAAAGCCGAGAATAACCAGGTGTGGGTCAGCATGTCAAGAGAAACAGCACATCAGCTTGGTACCCCGACATCCTCACTGGCCGGATGGGTTGAGATATTGCAGAATAAACATCCTGAAGTGTCACTGACAAAAGAGATCGCCCTTGATGTTGAAAGGCTTGAAAAAATAACCGAAAGATTCTCAAGGATCGGCGCAAAGCCAATTCTGAACTATGAAAACATAATTGCGATCATTTCCCGAACAGTAGATTACATCAAATCAAGAACATCATCCAAAATAAGATTCATTTCCGGCTTTGATGAATCAAAGTCAGTTATTGTTCCGGTAAATGCCGCTCTGTTTGAATGGGTTATAGAGAATGTCTGCAAGAATGCCATTGACGCAATGGAAGGCAGCGGCGAAATAAGAATCAATATATCAGAAACAGAAAAGAATGTTCTTATTGATATTTCCGATACCGGAAAAGGAATTCCAAAGAGAGCTTTCAAAAAGATTTTCAACCCGGGATATACAACCAAGCAGAGAGGCTGGGGTCTGGGTCTTTCCCTTGCCAGAAGAATAGTTGAGGAATTTCATAAAGGTCGCATTTATGTAAGACATTCAGAAGTTGAAAAAGGATCATGCATCAGGATAATAATGAATAAATAGTCTTGTCAATGAACCGGAAGGATATTGAGATAATGGCACCTGCAGGATCTTTTGAATCGCTTGCTGCTGCAATACAGGGTGGTGCTGATTCAGTTTTTTTCGGTGCCGAACAACTTAATATGAGAGCCGGTTCCACAAACAATTTTACGCTCTCCGACCTCAGGAATATTGCTGAGACCTGCAAGGCTAACGGATTGAAAAGCTATCTTACCGTAAACGTAGTGGTGTATGATCATGAGACAAGACAGATGCAGAAGATCATTGATACTGCTGTCTCAGGCGGGATTTCAGCAATAATTGCATCTGATATTTCGGTAATAAACTATGCATTCCAATCAGGGATTGAGGTACATATTTCAACACAGCTTAATATTTCAAATTCAGAAGCCCTTAAGTTTTATTCACAGTGGGCTGATGTTGTTGTTCTTGCAAGAGAACTTAATCTGGACCAGGTAAAATACATATCCTGCATAATCCGTGACCAGGATATAAGGGGGCCGAAAGGGGAACCGGTAAAGATCGAAATGTTTGTTCATGGTGCTTTATGCATGGCTGTTTCTGGAAAATGTTACCTCAGCCTGCATGAGAACAATGCTTCCGCAAACCGCGGAAACTGCTACCAGACATGCCGCAAATCATATATTGTCACAGAA
This sequence comes from uncultured Rikenellaceae bacterium, assembly GCA_964557905.1. Lineage (GTDB taxonomy): Bacteria > Bacteroidota > Bacteroidia > Bacteroidales > VadinHA17 > LD21. The sequence goes on from CAZLCF010000159.1 coordinate 6,972, forward strand.
AAAGAATCTGGTTATCAGCTTGAAATTGATAATGAATATATAATGTCGCCAAAGGATCTTTGTACAATCGGATTCATTGACAGGATGCTGGATGCCGGTGTAACTGTATTCAAAATCGAGGGACGTGCCCGTTCGGCTGAATATGTAAAAGTGGTTTCTTCCTGCTATGATGA
>CAZLCF010000160.1:0-7085 GCA_964557905.1 uncultured Rikenellaceae bacterium
GCTGAGATCAAACCCTTTGTACCTGATCCGGATAATGCCGGCGTAGGAAAAGAAAATATCAAAGTAATCAGCATGACATGACAGCCTCATTTTCCAGATGTTGAATGTTTCATTCTTATACTGGTAAAATGAAAAACCTGCTTTGTCTGTTCCTGTTTCTGGGATTTACAATTATGTCTTTTGCATCGGAATATCCTGAAGACGGATCTGTGATAAAAGGTAAGATCAGTGACACTAATGGCAATCTCCTGGCAGGGGCCGCTATCACGATAACCGGTACATTCCTGGGAGTTTATTCTGATCCGGATGGCACATACGCCTTCTTAAACCTGACTGATGGTCATTATTCTTTGCGTTTCTCCTTTACAGGCTTTGAAACTCAGACTCATCAGGTGGATCTTTCAGGAGAATTCATCCTGGATGTTATTCTTGAGGAAAAAGCCTTAATAACAGAAGAGGTATTAATCCGGTCCACCAGGGCAGGAAACAATACACCGCTCGCCTATACAAATGTTGAACAGGAACTGCTTAAGAAGCAAAATTCAGGACAGGATCTGCCATTTCTTTTAAGCCTCACCCCGTCGCTTATCGAAACCTCTGAAGCAGGGAATGGAATCGGCTATACCAGCCTCAGGATCCGTGGTACAGATGCAAGCAGGATCAATGTCACGATCGACGGAATTCCTCTGAATGATCCGGAGTCACAGCAGGTTTTCTGGGTTGACCTGCCCGATCTTGCATCATCAGTTGATAACATACAGATTCAGCGGGGAGTAGGAACCTCATCAAACGGAGCCGGAGCTTTTGGAGCTTCAATTAATATTCAAACAAAAAGTATTGAAAATGAACCGTTTGCAGAAATAAATTCGTTAGCAGGATCTTTTAATACTTTCAAGAACAGTCTGTCTGTGGGGACCGGATTACTTGCAGAAAAATTTGCTTTTCAGATGCGTTATTCTGATTTGAGAAGCAGCGGATTCATTGAAAGAACAGGTTCAGAGCACAGATCAGCTTATATAAGCGGAGTATTCCGGGGTGCTAAATCAGTCTTGAAAGCGAATATCATAATAGGTAATGAACATACCGGTATAGGATGGTGGGGCGTGCCGGAAGAAATGCTGGAAGTTGACAGAAGGTATAATCCTGCCGGGGAGTACAAGGATGAAAATGGTAATATTTTGTATTACGATAATGAAAGCGACAACTACATCCAGAATCATTACCAGCTGATTCACAGCCTGAAGATCAGCAATAATCTTTCGTTTAATTCAACAGTTCACTATACAAAAGGTAAAGGCTATTATGAGGAATATAAGGAAGACAGGGAGCTTGAAGATTATGGATTGCCTGTAATAAATATAGGTGGGACTCAAATAACCGAAACGGATCTAATCAGGAGAAAATGGATGTCGAATGATTTTTATGGCTTTGTCTGGTCGCTTAATTACAGGAAGCAGAAGCTTGAAGCAACTGCAGGAGGAGGAATGAACCTCTATTCAGGCGACCATTACGGAAGGATAATCTGGATGGAATATCCCGGCAGCACGGAGAAGGATCATCAGTGGTATCTCAACAACGGGGTAAAAGGAGAAGTAAGCATTTATGGCAAGGTAAATTATTCAGTATCAGCAAAAACAGCAATATTCGGCGATCTTCAGTATAGATACATTAAATATGAGATGACCGGCAATGATGATGATCTGAAAGATATTCAACAGGAACACAGATTTCATTTTTTCAATCCTAAAGCAGGTCTGTTCTTTTCCATGACACCAAATCAGGATGCCTATATTTCATTCTCGGTAGCTAACCGTGAACCAACTCGTACTGATTTTAAGGAAGCATCTGGAGATCCTACTGCAACTCCTGAGCCTGAAACACTCTATGATACTGAGGCCGGTTACAGGATAAGAGGCGAAAAATACTCACTGGCGGTGAATATGTATGGAATGATCTATAAGGATCAGCTGGTGCCAACAGGAGAGCTGAGCAATACGGGATATTCCATAATGACGAATGTCGAAAACAGTTACCGGCTCGGGGTGGAAATGAATGCCGGATTAAAGCCTTTCAGGTTCTTAAACTGGAATCTTAATGCTACATTAAGCAGGAATAAGATCATGGACTTTGTTGAGCATTATATTGATTATAATACTACTGACTGGTCGGAGGAATACAAAAGCAGGAACCTTGGGAATACGGACATTTCATATTCTCCTTCCATTGTAGGATCAAGCGATATAAATTTTAAAATTCTGAATAATCTTGAGCTTCATTTTATAAGCAAATATGCAGGCAAACAATATTTTGATAACACAATGAGCGAAATAAGAATTCTCGATCCATATTTTGTAAATAATCTGCGAATTGATTTTGAGCCAGTAATTCCAAAAATCAAAAGCACCGAATTTCAGGTTTTGATCAACAATATTTTCGACAGCATGTATGAGAGCAATGCTTACGGATGGTTCTGGTACGAAAACGGGATTGAAATAAACTCATCATACTTCTTCCCTCAGGCAGGCATAAATTTCATGTTCAGAATTGGTCTGTCCTTTTAAAGAATAAGCATTGTGTTATGGAATTAACAATCTGGCTATCAAATAATTATATAGAAATTTTTGGAGCGGTTACAGGCATTCTCTATGTCATTCTTGAAATCAGGCAGAATATATGGCTTTGGCCGGTAGGCATTGCCACATCGGCTGTTTATATCTGGGTCTTTTTTACCAGCAAGTTCTATGCAGACATGAGTCTGCAGGGATATTATTTGCTGATCAGTATTCTTGGGTGGTACTGGTGGATCAGGAGAATGAATGGGAGAGGGCCCTCCTTCGCTGAAGCTACGGAGGGCAGAGGAGAAGGGGAGAAGGGGAGAAAGAATGAGAGTGAAAGGCTTGGGGTATCAAGGTTAAAATTTAGGACCGGAATTGTCCTGATGGTTGTTTTTTTAGTACTGATCGCTGTTATGTGGATAGTTCTTGGCCGGTTGACAGATTCTCCGGTACCCGGATGGGATTCGTTTATTACATCCCTTTCGATAATTGCCACATGGATGCTTGCCAGGAAGATCTACGAACACTGGTACCTGTGGATTATAGTAAATACCGCTTCTGTTATTTTATTTTATACCAGGGGTCTTTATCCGACGGTAATACTTTACATTATTTATTGTGCCATGTCATTTGTGGGGCTGAAGGAATGGAAACGCAGCCTGTCATGAATCGCATGTACATTTGACCTCTCTGATGATTTTCTGATTCAGGTTCATCTCTGTTAACCGGTTGATCCTTCCGTTAATACATTTATTGCAGCTTGAAAAGAGGCTTAAATCCCATATATCAGCAAATACACGACCGGCATTAAGCTGGATTCCATATTCAATCACTTTTTCAAGTGACCGGATGTCCGGTGTTGAAAAGAAACTTTTATCCGTTAAATAATCCATTGCACCATTTCCGGCTCTCACAGGTATAACAATACAGCATTCAACTCCGGCATCAAATGCAAAGTCAATTGACCTTTCTGCCCAAAATATTCCTTCAGATTCAGAGAGGAAGGGAGGCTTCAGCAGAATAAATGCCCTGGAAAGGATTCCATGGCTGGTCAGAAAGCTTATTGAATTGCTGAAATCCTCCAGTGTCATTTTCTTATTGAGTTTCATTAATATCTCCGGATGCACAGTTTCCAGTCCGACTGCAACCTGGAGATCAGGTTTAAGCATATCCCTGAAAACCAGGCATTTTTCATTTATCATCCCCGGATGACTTTCAACAATAACTGTTTTGAAACTGCTTACCATTGATGCAATTTTTTTATAATCTTTCTTTGGGATAGCCTGTTCGTCGAAAAAACTTCCGCTGTTATACAGTTTCAAATGCTTAATATCGGGCAATTGATCTAACACCCATTCAATCTGGTTAGGAATAGCACCGGCGGGAACTGATTCATCAGTAGTGTTTTTCCACAGGTCACACATAAGGCAATGAAAAGGGCATTCCATGTTTGTAAGAAAAATAACACCGACATCTTCAATTTGTCCCGAAGCTGTACGTTCTTTTTCTACCATCCAGGCATAAGGCTTCTGCGGATCAACAGGATTTTTTTTTCCGCGGGCGCTTAAAATCCACCGGTCAGTTATTCTGAAGTGAGGGAGATCATTCATAAAGTGACAGAAACTCTTTCCGGTATGTGATTTCTTTCTCAGGGAAGTGTTTCTTAAAAATATCTGAAGATGCTGCCCCATGCTGAAAACGCCTTTTCGGGAATACCGGCATCTCCAACCCGGTAACGGCTTTTATTCCGCGGGAAACAATCTCTCCTTTAAGATCATATAGTTTCTGATGATCCCATCCTGTCATATCAATATATGGTATTCCCTCAGAAATTTCGATCACATTGGGCAGGGTATAAGGACTGAATACTTCAAAACCCAGACAGTCTCCCGGAGCATAAGTACGCATGTAACCTCTGCTTAATCCTCCCGAATATGTTAATGAATGCTTTATTGATTCTACTCCCCAGCCTTCATGATAAAGCATCATATTATTGAGAACACTTCTTATAGTCAGTTCGGGATTATCCTCGATCGGATAGTCTTTAAGGTTTTCATCACCACCCTCTCCATAGAATATGTGTTTCCAGTCGGGATAACGTGAGCGGATTCCCTGCAGGAGCGATAAATTCATTGTAGCTGATTGTATATCAAGAGGTTTATAGTCTTCGACCATTTTTACTGCTTTCTTCCAGTCCAGTGCGGAATAATCAAGTTCAACGGGTTCCAGGAATAATTCAAGGTTTAATATTTCCAAAAACTTCCTGGACTGGATCAGATCCTCTCCGCCGCCGTCAATAGAAAGTGTAAAGGCTTTAAGTCTTGAAGGGCTTTCACCAAGCTCTCTCAGAGCATGATAAGTAAGCAGGAAGACTGCTCCGCTGTCAATTCCGGCTGAAAAAGTTATACCAACGGGTCCGGTTTTTGCACGATACTGAAGCCACTTCAGTATCTCCTTATATAAAGTTCCGATATAACGTTCACCAATTTTAGCCGGATCTCCGGGTGAATATTTATTTTGTTCCGGTCTGAAGAAGCGTTCATATACCGGATTGGGATCGGGACATCCAAGCAACTCTATCCTGGTTATATAATGAGCCGGAGCCATTCTTGTATAGGAAGGATGGAACTGGTTTTCAAGGCCTTCTTTTTTGAGATAATCAAAGATTTCATCAATACGTTCAGCAATAATGAGGTTGGGCCCGTCAGGACGTTTTGCAATAAAATAACGGATAGGCCTGCCAATTGATCTTGCCATCCGTACGGTTCTCCCTTCTATTGATACAATAGAGAATTGCCCGTCAATTTTACGGACAGCTTCAGCATCCCCTGATCTTACCGCATTTACTGCCTCTTCATGCGTCATATTATAAATGACATTTTTCTGGGGATCGGTAAGATCTATGACCTTTTCTGCATACTTGTAATTCATGGTATCAGATTTTATGGTTTTGTCTAATCAACTTATTTTTAATTATCTGGAAATTATTCCTGTTCCCTGCAGAATTGTAAGATAACGATCTGCCGCAACGTTTTTATAAACCTCTTTTTTCCCGTCTGACCAGATAATCTCAATCTGGTCCACATTTTTTTGTTGCCCGAGTCCGATATGGAGACGGGGATCATTATTTGAAAGATAGCTTGTTGCCCACTGATTGACAAGCACCTGTTTTTTACCGCCTGCGGTTATAATAACCTTTGCACTAATCGCTGAAGCAGGTCCGTTTTTGCCTTTCAGTGACAGCCCCAGCCAATGGTTTGCGTTGCCTCCATCATTTCTGAGTAAAGCAGCAGTAGCCTTCAGGTCAACATGGGAAACAACTATATCAAGGTCTCCGTCATTATCAAAATCCCAGACTGCCAATCCTCTGCCGGAACGCTTTGATGAAAAATAAGCTCCATGGCTTTTCCCTGTGTCTTTGAAATGTCCCTTCCCGTCATTTTCAAGCAATAATGGATATTGAAGGATAAGTTCTTCTGCAGTGCCGTTTACGGCAACTATGTCGAGATCACCGTCATTGTCATAATCAAAAAGAGCGGCTGCCCATGAGCCTTTGCCGGCCAGCGGGCCTGAGATGCCGCTCGATTCGGTAATGTCTTCAAACAATCCATTGCCGAGATTACGGTACAGCGCTCCGTGATCAAGATCGGTTACCAGTATGTCAATCAAACAGTCCCCGTCAACATCACCGATTGTACCGTGCATAGAACCGGTTCCTTTCCCCTGGTTATTTGCAGCCACCCCGATTTCCACCCCGACTTCTTTATAAATCCCGTTATCATTTCTGAACATGAAATTCAGCTGATGGTCATTAGCCTGAAAAATATCAATATCGCCATCATTATCATAATCAAATACAGTAAGCCCCATGCATTTTGAATCGGGATAAAACAGGTTATTCTTTTCTGTCACATCAGCAAATCTTCCGTCAGGCTGTTGTTCGTACAGCATTGATGCCTGTCCCATGTACTCTGAAGGATGAGGCATTATATTGGGTGTGGCAGGAGTAAGATAGGCAGGGTCGAATGCGAGGAAGTTACCAACCATAGCGTCCAGCCTTCCATCACGGTTGTAGTCCCAGAATGAAACGCCGATACTCCATTTTATAAAGCCGTTTAACTTTTCAGGCCCCCTGAGTCCCAGTGCATCAGTGATGTCGGTAAAAGTACCATTGCCATTATTCCGGAAAAAGACATTCGGGCCATAATTTAAAAGGTAAAGATCCTCATCGCCATCATTATCATAATCAATGGCGCCGGCAGCCATGCTCCAGTTAGTATCATCCACTCCGGCTTTCTCTGAGACTTCAGAAAATGTTCCATTGCCATTGTTCTTATAAAGTCTGTCGGGAGTATTCATGAACACCTTACCCTGCGGATCCGAAACGTCCTCAATATATGTTCCGTTCATCATGAACAGATCCATCAGTTTGTCATTATTGTAATCGAAAACGGTAATCCCCGATCCGCTGCTCTCAAGGATATTTACATAGGAATAGTCGCCAAAAGTATATTTGAAATCAATTCCGGC
>CAZLCF010000161.1:0-7062 GCA_964557905.1 uncultured Rikenellaceae bacterium
CTTGAAAACATATAATGATGCCGGCCCTGCAGGATTTGGTTTTACTTCATTTCCCTTACTGTTTTTCGGGACGGGCATATCGGTGATGGATGGTGCTTCATTTACGATGAACTCCATCAAACTATCAACACCGGTATTGTTTTTTGCCGACATACAGAATACCGGGAACATTCCCCTTGAGAGAATACCTTTTGCAATGCCTTTTCTTATTTCTTCTTCACTCAGGGCATCATTTGAGAAGAAAAGCTCCATAAGCGCTTCATCACTTTCGGCTGCTTTTTCAACAAGGGCATTATGAAGTTCTGCAGCTTTGTCCTTATGTTCAGCCGGAATATCAGTAACCTTGGCGGCTCCGCCATCTTTCGTATACTGAAGCATTTTCATTTTAAGAATGTCAATGATGGCATTGAATCCAACACCCTCATTAACAGGATATTGAACCAGGACGACCCCACTGCCGAACCTCTCTTTCATCATTTCAAGCGATTTCTCAAAGTTGGCTTTTTCATGATCCAGACCATTTACAGCTATGATCAGCGGTTTATGAACTTTCTCGGCATGACGGAAGTGGATATCAGTGCCTACTTCGACACCATTCTGCACATTTATCATCATAATAGCTGAATCAACTGCATAAAGTGAAGAGATGACTCCGCCGCTGAAATCATCCAGACCAGGAGTATCGAGGATATTTATTTTTTTGTTCTGGAATTCTGTATAAAGAACAGTTGAGTATATTGAGTTTCCGTTTTCGTGTTCTATCGGACGATAATCGGATACTGTATTTTTGCCATCGATAGTGCCTCTTCTTTCAATGATACCACCGTTAAAGAGCATGGCTTCACCAAGAGTTGTCTTCCCTGATCCGGAGTTTCCCAGGAGAGCGATGTTCTTTATCTGATCTGTCTGGTATGTTTTCATGATTGATTTATATTATATTTCTACTTATTTATATTCGGATTTGGCGCGGACAAAAATAACAATTTTTTAAAAACAGTTCTAGAAAGAGAGCAGAATATCAAAATTTTTATTTTCTTTGCACCAGTTTTTTGAAACGCAGGAGTACCGGTTTTTCTTTCGAAGGTAAGTTTACAAAACATTTTTCTGCAAGGAAAGTCGGGAAGTTACCTGTTCATAACTTACAATTAAGTTCGAATGGTTATAGTTTCAAGACATGCTTCAAAGCCTGATTTATTTTGATTTCAGGCAGTAGAAGAATACATGGATTTTTAATTTGAAAAAATTAGCAGGCTGGTTTGTAAATTAAGAAATATAATCAATACCTTTGCGAACCATTTTTTTGAGTAAAATTTATAATAAAAATTTGGAAATATGCCGACAATTCAACAATTAGTAAGAAAAGGCAGGAAGAAACTGGTAGATAAAAGTAAAGCTCCTGCTCTGGATTCATGTCCTCAGAGAAGAGGTGTCTGTGTTCGTGTTTACACCACAACTCCAAAGAAGCCAAATTCCGCAATGAGGAAAGTGGCCAGGGTAAGACTTACAAACCAGAAAGAAGTAAACGCTTATATACCGGGTGAAGGTCATAACCTTCAGGAACACTCTATTGTACTTATAAGGGGTGGCAGGGTAAAAGATCTTCCGGGAGTCCGCTACCACCTTATTCGTGGTGCCCTGGATACTTCCGGAGTTGATGGCCGTACTCAGAGAAGATCAAAATATGGTGCAAAAAGGCCCAAGAAGTAACATTAAAGGAATAAGATATGAGAAAATCAAAACCAAAGAAGAGGATTCTGTTACCGGATCCTAAATATAACGATCCGTATGTAACAAGGTTTGTCAACAATCTTATGTATAATGGTAAAAAGAACCTGGCTTATCAGATTTTTTACGATTCGCTCGAAATAGTGGGCGATAAATTTAAAACTGAAGGTAAAACTCCGCTGGAAATATTCAAACAGGCTCTTGAAAATGTTACACCACAGGTTGAAGTCAAAGCCCGCCGTGTCGGCGGTGCAACTTTCCAGGTTCCAATGGAAATACGAGCCGACCGTAAAGTAAGCATAAGCATGAAGAATATGATATCCTTCGCTCGTAAAAGGACAGGTCACTCAATGGCTGAACGTCTTGCCGCTGAACTGATGGCTGCCTATAAACTTGAGGGAGGAGCTTATAAGAAAAAAGAAGATACTCACAGAATGGCTGAAGCTAACAAGGCTTTTGCTCATTTCAGGTTTTAATTATTGACAACAGCAGCAGGTAAATGGATCAAAATCTGAAATATACCAGGAACATCGGGATAATGGCCCATATCGATGCCGGGAAGACCACAACGACGGAACGCATTCTGTTCTATACCGGTCGTACCCATCGGATGGGAGAAGTGCATAACGGGAATGCCCAGATGGACTGGATGATCCAGGAACAGGAGAGAGGGATTACAATAACATCAGCTGCTACAACGACTTTCTGGAAATATAATGATGAAGATTATAAGATCAATATTATTGATACACCCGGACATGTCGATTTTACAGTTGAAGTAGAACGGTCTTTGAGAGTCCTTGATGGTGCTGTTGCTGTTTTTTGTGCTGTCGGAGGTGTTGAACCTCAGTCTGAAACAGTATGGAGGCAGGCGGATAAATATGGTGTGCCCAGGATTGCTTTTGTTAATAAGATGGACCGCGCCGGCGCTGATTTCTTCGGCGTTGTGCATCAGATCCGGGCAAAACTTGGAGCTCACCCGGTACCGATCCAGATACCTATAGGTTCGGAAGAGAATTTCCGGGGGGTTATCGACCTCGTTAAAATGAAAGCTATTGTTTATTACAATGACGAGGATCTGGGTACCAAATACAATATAGAAAAGATCCCTGAAGACCTTTATGATGAGGCAGAAGAGTGGAGAGGGAAATTGATTGAAGCCATTGCTGAGGTTGATGATACCCTGCTGGAAAGATTTATTGAGGATCATGAATCAATCTCCATCGAGGAAGTTCTGACAGCCTTAAGGAAATCGGCAATTTCCGGAACCGCTGTACCAGTGATTTGCGGAGCTGCCTTTAAAAATAAAGGAATCCAGCTCCTTCTTGATGCTGTTGCCGCATTTCTTCCGTCACCGGTTGATATTGGAGCAGTTACCGGTATTGATCCCAGGAATGATAATGAAATTACACGTGAGCCGGACAATGAAGCTCCATTGGCGGCTCTCGCCTTTAAAATAGCTACCGATCCATTTGTAGGACGTCTTGCATACCTTCGCATTTATTCAGGTATTCTTCATTCGGGAGATACTGTTCTGAATGTGCGTACAGGTAAAAGGGAGAGGATAAATCGCCTTTTCCAGATGCATGCCAACAAACAGAATCCAAAAGAAAGCATATCGGCTGGCGATATTTGTGCAGGTGTGGGATTAAAGGATATAAAGACGGGTGATACGCTTTGCGCAATACATAAGCCGATTTTACTTGAATCCATGGATTTTCCAGAGCCGGTTATTGGTATCGCAATTGAGCCCAGGACACAGGCAGATGTTGATAAGCTTGCACTGGCACTCAATAAGCTGGCTGAGGAAGATCCGACATTCCAGGTGAAAATTGATCCCGACAGCGGGCAAACAATTATCCATGGTATGGGAGAACTGCACCTGGAGATTCTAATTGACCGTCTTAAGAGGGAGTTTAACGTGGAATGTAACCAGGGCCCGCCCCAGGTTGCATATAAGGAGGCTATCACATCTACTGCCGAGTTCCGGGAGGTGTTTAAGAAACAAACCGGAGGAAGAGGCAAATATGCGGATATTACTATTGAATTGTCACCCACAGATGATGGAATAAGAGGCCTCCAGTTCTTAAATGAGATTAAAGGAGGGAACATTCCAAAAGAATATATTCCTTCAGTTGAAAAGGGATTCCGTGAGGCTATGTCAAACGGACCGCTTGCCGGATTCCCCCTCGATAGTCTCAAAGTCGTACTCAAGGACGGTTCATACCATCCGGTTGACTCTGATGCACTTTCATTTGAAATTGCTGCAAAACAGGCATTCAGGCGTTATGCAGGGAAATGCAATCCAGTTCTGCTCGAACCTATAATGTCGACAGAAGTGGTAACTCCTGAAGAATATGTGGGCTATGTTATCAGCGATTTTAACAGGAGGAGAGGCAAGGTGGAAGGGATGGAATCAAAAGCAGGCTCAAGGGTTATCAGGGCAAAAGTACCTCTGGCAGAGAAATTTGGTTATGTTACAGTACTTAGGACCCTTACCTCGGGAAGAGCAACCTCTACAATGGAGTTCTCTCATTTTGAAGAGGTGCCTGCAGAAATAGCAAACAGAATTGTTGAAATTACCAAAGGAAAAATTCTTTAAAGATGAGTCAGAAAATTCGTATCAAACTGAAATCTTATGATCATAATCTGGTTGATAAATCAGCAGAAAAGATCGTAAAAACAGTGAAATCTACTGGTGCAGTGGTTAGCGGACCGATTCCTCTTCCCACTCATAAAAAGATTTATACAGTTCTTCGTTCACCATTTGTAAATAAAAAGGCAAGGGAGCAGTTCCAGTTGTCGTCTTATAAGAGATTACTCGACATCTACAGCTCCACACCAAAAACAATTGATGCTCTCATGAAACTCGAGCTGCCAAGCGGTGTCGAAGTGGAAATTAAAGTATGAAACCAGTAAAGCATAAAAGAGATGCAGGGATTAATTGGAAAAAAAGTTGGAATGACTTCCCTCTTCAACGAAGATGGGAAAAATATTACTTGTACGGTTCTGCAGGCCGGTCCGTGCATTGTAACGCAGATAAAAACTGTGGAAAAAGACGGCTACTTTGCTGTACAGCTTGGATTTGACGAAAAAAAGGAAAAGCACACTACAAAGGCTGAAATGGGCCACTTTAAGAAAGCCAATACAACTCCGAAAAGAAAGCTTATTGAGTTCACAGGCTTTGCTGAAGGGCAGGTAAAGGAAGGCGAAGTGCTTACAGCGGAGCTTTTCAGACCGGATAACTGGGTTGATGTAAGAGGCTGGTCAAAAGGAAAAGGCTTCCAGGGTGTTGTAAAACGTCATAAGTTCAGCGGGGTTGGCGGTCAGACGCACGGCCAGCATAACAGGGGCAGAGCACCCGGTTCTATAGGTGCATCATCATTCCCGTCAAGAGTGTTCCCAGGTATGAGAATGGCCGGACAGACAGGAGGCGATAAGGTAATTTCCATAAGCATGAGAGTCATAAAGCTTTTAGCTGAGGATAATATATTAATAGTAAAAGGATCAGTACCTGGTCCAAAAGGTGGTTACGTAATAATTACAAAATAATGGAATTAGCTGTTCTTAAAATTAACGGTAAGGAAACCGGAAGGAAGGTTAGTCTTAATGATTCTATTTTCGGAATTGAGCCTAACGACCATGCCATTTACCTGGATACAAAACAGTTCCTTGCAAATCAGCGTCAGGGTACTCACAAATCCAAAGAAAGAAGTGAGGTGTCCGGCAGCACCAGGAAGATAAAGAGACAGAAAGGTACTGGCACAGCACGTGCAGGGAGCATTAAAAATCCGCTGTTCCGCGGAGGCGGACGAGTATTTGGTCCAAAGCCCAGATACTATGGATTCAGCCTTAATAAGAAAGTTAAACAACTGGCAAGGAAATCAGCCCTTTCATATAAAGCATCATCCAATAATATTATTGTTCTGGAAGACTTCTCATTCGAGGCTCCTAAAACAAAGGAAATGATCAAAATGGGCAACAACCTGAAAATCGCAGATAAAAAATCGCTGATTGTTTTACCGGAACAAAATAAAAATATATATTTGTCAGCCCGAAATATACAAGGTGTTGAAGTTGTAACTGCTAATGAATTAAACACTTACGAAATTATGAAAGCTTCAACTTTAGTGTTTGTTGAGAGCGCAGTTGACGTTTTGCAGGCAACTTTTGAAAACTAGTAAACTTTGAGTAATGAATATTTTGCTGAAACCGATAGTAACGGAAAAAATGACAAGCCAGGGCGATAAATTTAATCGCTATGGTTTTCTTGTTGCTAAAAACGCAAACAAGTTGCAGATAAAGAAAGCCGTTGAAGAACTGTACGATGTAACGGTTAATTCAGTAAACACGATGCGTTATGGCGGGAAAATAAAAACCCGTAATACTAAATCGGGACTTCTGAAGGGGAAAACAGTTGCCACAAAAAAAGCAGTTGTTACACTTGCTGAGGGGAACAAGATAGATTTCTATAGCAATATTTAAGAAACGATATGGCAGTCAGAAAGATCAAACCTGTAACACCAGGTCAGAGAAACAAGATCGTCAGTGCTTTTGACGGTATCACAAGCGCTTCACCTGACAAATCCCTCCTTCGGCCGCACAGGAAGAGCGGAGGAAGGAATGTTAACGGCAGACGTACGATGAGATACATTGGAGGCGGACACAAGAGGATGTACAGGGTCATAGATTTCCAGAGAGATAAAGATGGAATTCATGCAACAGTCAAAGCAATTGAATATGATCCGAACAGATCATCAAGGATAGCACTTGTTGTTTATGAAGATGGTGAGAAAAGATATATAATTTCTCCAATAGGACTGAAAGTCGGCCAAAAAATAGTTTCAGGCAAAGATGCAGCTCCGGAGGTTGGTAACACGCTGTTCCTGAATGATATACCACTAGGTACAGTAGTTCACAACATAGAACTCAAACCAGGAAAAGGCGCCGCACTTGCACGCAGTGCAGGAACTTATGCACAGCTGTCGGCAAGAGAAGGCAAATATGCAACAATCAAGCTGCCATCCGGTGAAACAAGATTGATTCTTACTTCATGCCGTGCAACGATAGGTACAGTTTCCAATCCTGATCATAACCTTGAGAAATCAGGAAAGGCTGGCCGTTCACGCTGGCAGGGTCGCCGCCCAAGGGTAAGAGGAGTGGCAATGAACCCGGTTGATCACCCCATGGGTGGAGGCGAAGGCAGAGCTTCAGGAGGTCACCCGAGATCTCGAAGAGGAATTCCTGCAAAGGGTTATAAAACCAGGGACAAGAAAAAATATTCTGCAAAACATATTTTGGAAAGAAGGAAAAAATAACTGATTTAATATGAGCAGA
>CAZLCF010000162.1:0-2315 GCA_964557905.1 uncultured Rikenellaceae bacterium
ACCATCCGAAAACAGCACCGGACGATCTCCAATGGCTGACAAAAGATTCCGCAAACCAGCAAAACTGGCTGGCAAGCATTACCGAGGTTATTGATATGTATCATCCCGATCTTCTTTATTCCGACAGCGAACTGCCTTTCGGAGAAGTAGGAAGAACAATGCTCGCTCATTACTACAACCAGGATATAGAGAAGAACGGAGGCAAACTTGAAGCTGTGTACACTTGCAAGCACCTAATTTCTGAGGGAAGATGGGTCAGGGATATTGAACGGGGTGCTATGGATTCAATCAGTGCTGATCCCTGGCAGACAGATACATCGATTGGCGACTGGTACTACCGGACCGGCCAGAAATATATGACGGGAACCGAAGTTATTCAGATGCTTGTCGATATAGTAAGTAAGAATGGTAACCTTTTGCTGAATGTTGTACAAACTCCTGAAGGAGATCTTGAACCCGATGTTCTGGCAATTTTAGATGAGATTGCAGAATGGACGCCGGTAAACGGTGAAGGTATTTATGGTACCCGTCCCTGGAAAGTATATGGCGAAGGACCCTCAATGAAGAAACAGGAAAAAGGAGTATTCGGAGGCGTGAAAGATGTAAGGTCTTATGAGGCTTCTGATATCCGTTTCACAACCAAAGGCGAAACTCTCTATGCCTTTTGCATGGATTCACCAACTGATGATATTTATATATCTTCACTTGGGAAAAACTCAACATTGGTTGATAAGAAGGTGAAATCTGTTTCTATGTTAGGAAGCGATGAGAAACTTAAATGGAAACAGGAAGAGGATGCCCTTATTATAAGTAAACCGGCAAAACTTCCTGATTGGAAGGTTATTGGATTTCAAATTACTTTCAGGTAAACAAAATTTTGTTGATAGCTAATATAAATTATCCGTTAGTGTGAACACCTATTTGACCTGTAAAGCAATATGATCTCTGACCTTAAGTCTAAACTTATAGCCCCCGGGAACAGGATCTCCTTTATTCTTGTAACCGCATTATTCCTGTTCTGGGGAATCCCTAACAACCTGAATGATATATTGATAAAACAGTTCATGAAATCATTTGAGATTACCCGCCTGGAGGCTGGTCTTATTCAGAGTGCTTTCTATATGGGCTATTTTCTGCTGGCATTACCAGCTGCCATGATGATGCGGAAATTCAGTTATAAAGCTGGTTTGGTGACAGGAATGTTTCTTTACAGTATCGGTACTTTCCTGTTCTGGCCGGCAGCCCATTCAGGAGAATATGGTTTTTTCCTCTTTGCCCTTTTTGTTATTGCCAGTGGTCTTTCATTCCTTGAAACAGGTGCAAATCCTTTTATTGCTGGACTTGGCAGCCCTGAATCATCGGAAAGAAGACTTAATTTTTCACAGGCTTTTAATCCTTTCGGAGCAATACTCGGCGTATTGATAGGTACAATCTTTATTTTTTCAGGGATAGAACCAAATCAATCTGAAATTGATGCAATGAAGCTTGCAGGTGAATATTCGGCATATCTTGAGTCTGAAACAATGCGGGTTGTCCGACCGTACATGGTACTGGGTGTAATAATTTTCCTGTGGGCTTTGCTGATATTAAGAACAAAATTTCCTGTGATCACAGCTGAAGAAAATACTGGTGAAAAGGAAGGTAATCCCCGTGAGTTGTTTAAATACCGTCATTTTTTAACCGGAGTTTTTGCTCAGTTCTGTTATGTCGGAGCACAGGTAGGAACATGGAGCTATTTTATCCAATACGCACAGGATTACACCGGTATTGCCGAAAAAACTGCAGGATTATTTCTTACCGGAACACTCTTTGCCTTTCTCATAGGTCGGTTTTCAGCTACGGTGTTAATGAAGTATATTAAACCCGGTAAACTGATGGGGACATACAGTATAATAAATATAGTGCTTGTGGCAATTGCAGTTGCTTTTCCCGGATGGATTGGAGTGTGGACTATTTTCCTGTCCAGTTTCTTTATGTCTTTGATGTTTCCAACTATTTTTGCTCTTGGAATAAAAGGTCTCGGACCGAATACTAAGATCGCCGGTTCACTTATCGTAATGGCAATTATCGGGGGCGGTGTTATTACTCCGTTAATGGGATTAATTGCAGCTGACAGTATGGCTCTTGCCATGCTGATTCCTTTAGGTTGTTACATTATTATTACTCTGTACGCTTTCTGGTGGTCACACCCGGTTCATCTGAAAATCAACGGCAAGAATGAGATAAAAGGTATCAGAACCTGAACATCCCCTTTTAATTTTTATCAGTGATGTCCTGATTATAATTAATGCAGAGTCCGGTTTTATTTTGTGACA
>CAZLCF010000162.1:2415-7006 GCA_964557905.1 uncultured Rikenellaceae bacterium
AATGGTTAATGTAAGACAATCTGATATTGCCAGGAAGCTCAATATTTCAAGGGTTACCGTTTCCAAGGCTTTGCGAGATCATCCGGACATCTCCCGGACGATGAAGAAAAAAATTATTGAAACCGCCAGGAAAATGGGTTATGTTCCAAATCTGATCGCACGTCAGCTGAACTCCCGAAGGACATTTACCATCGGTATAGTTGTCCCGGATCTGGAAAACAGTTTTTTTTCATATATTGTTGATACTATGATAGATTATGCAACAGAGCATAACTATTATATTATACTGACTGTCTCACGCGAGAAGCAAAATATTGAGAAACAAAACATTGAAAACCTCATCGGAATGCGGGTTGACGGATTGCTGATTTGTCTTTCACAGGAAACAACAGACAGACAAGTGTTTAAAATGGTCGAAAAGATGAAGATCCCGCTGGTTTTTTTTGACAGGGCTTTTGAAAATATGAGATTCTCAAGAGTGATATTCGACGATAAATCTGGCGCTGTAAATTCAATGAACCGGATCATTCAGGAAGGTTATACTAAAATTGCCAATTTTGCCGGGTATTCAACAACAAATATCGGAAAAAAACGAACTGAGGGTTTTCATGAAGCAGTTAAAAAAAATAAGATTCCATTACGAAAAGAATGGATACTTGAAAGTGGTTTCGAATTAAAAGATGGTTATGAATCATTTAAAAAACTGAATAGTTCAGGAACCCTCCCTGAAATAATTTTTACCGTTAACGACAGAGTAGCGCTTGGTACATATAAGGCTGCTAAGGAAGCAGGACTCATGATACCGAAAGATATAGGAATATTCGGGTATGGTTTCAATGAAATTACCGACTTCTTTGATCCTCAGTTAACAGTAATCAATCAGGATCCCAGAAAGTTAGGCCTGGAGGCTATCAAGCTCCTGATAAGTGAAATCGATAAAAAAACAAAGATCAGACAAAGCATAATATCCATCGATGAAGAATTTCTCTGGAGAAAGTCAGTGAAGCGCAAATTGAAATAACAGTAATATGGAAACTCAGAACAACTCACGCCGCAGCTTTCTCAGGAAAGCTCCAAGGGATATTGCAGCTCAGTTTGGTGCAGTTTTTATTCCGTATCAGAGCGTTTATGATGAGGCCCAGAAACAGGCTCCCGGCTCATACTGGACCGGCAACGGCGTTTATCCGACACTTGCCGGCGCACAGCTTATGGCAGAAGCCTGGCTTGAAACAATAAAATAGTTACACGGGCTGGTAAACCAGTTTCAACTTTCAAAATAAACATTGTTTTTTGCGAGGGAGCTTCTCAAATCATTATATGAAAGTTCCCTGGTGCTGCATCTTTTTACAGCGCATAAAGCTGCAGCAGTTCCTGCTGCCTGACCCTGACCCATACAGCAAACAGTATTTCTTGTCGACATATGGGCTTGAAAATCTGTTGTTATAAGCATTCCCGCTGCCAGCAGATTATCTAAACCTGTTACCCGTAATGCTTTGAAAGGCACTCCATAAGTACCGCCATTCCTGACCTGGTACCTCGGTGCGGAATCATGGAAGCCATATACCATTATATCGTCTTCAAAATGGTTGCCTTCAATAATATCAGACAGAGAAATATCATAGTCACAGGCTATTGTCCGTCCACGGCGGATATTTAAAGACGGACTGGTACGGGCAATAAATGCATTTTCACAACCCGGCAAATATTTTCTGAATAATTCCAGGGTTTTATATTGATTCTGCCTGATAATTAATTCAGCTTTTGCAACTTCATCCCTGTTTGTCGGACTTACAGGCAATTTATAATTTACCTTTATAAACATAAGGTAATTATCATGTACTGTTGTCGTTATGAGGCCAGATCCCAGCTTTACAATCCCGTCTACAAATGCATCCGGGAGTTTACCTCGGATAGTATAACCGCTTTCGCTTCCCATCCTGATGATCTGTCCTTCTTTCCCGTCACGCAGACCATATGCGAGGTCACCTAATGCATTGTTCTTAATAAGATATGCATAGAGCTTTTCAATGTTCACATTTCCAAGTCCCATACTGTTGCAGACAGGATGATCATTCAGTTCAATAAATTCTGCTCCTGCATATGCTGAAAGATCTCCATATGCAGTACTGTCGACAAAGCACTTAGCTTTAAATATCTCGCGGCCCATTCGGCTCTGAGCAATAACACCAGTTATGGATGAGCCCTTTTTTTCCGCTCCGGCAACGAGCGTATTTGTGAACACATTTACTCCTGCCTCAGTAAGCATTTCAAGGGCAGTCAGCTTGTACAATTCAGTATCGATGGCCGTGCAGACACAGTCATAATCGATTTTCCCGGTAACATCGCCATGTCCGGTTGTTCCTCCAACAAGCAGCAGGCGGTCGATGATTTCCTGAGCGATGCCTTTTACCACCTGGCGTTTCTCGACTCCGGGAAAAGCTTTCCAGAGATTGAAAAAGCTATGAAGTGCGGTTCCGCCTTCAACAACGGTACCACCCACATAGCCTTTACCTTCAATAAGTGCTGTTTTGGCTCCATTCCTTGCGGCTGCTATAGCGGCCACTGCACCGGCTGTCCCTCCGCCAGCAACAATAACGTCAAATTCCCTGGAAGGAAGTTTCTTAATATCTTCCTCGATGTATTCTGCCTTCCCTTGTAATGATGCCTGATTCAGGTTCATTGCAGGAGCGGCAAGTCCTGCCATCATCATTTTTCTTGAAAAATTTCTGCGATCCATAATCCTGATATTAATCTTTGTTAAATTTAAATAGTTGCGTGCACTATTCATCGAATTTAGTTTTATTTTTAAAAGAATTTTGAAAATTTGAGGAATTCAAGGAGGAGGGAAAATATAATCCGGAATATGTCAGAGAAAAAAAGTAAGATATGTTAACACACCCAGTAAAATTAATAAAATGTCAGATAGTCACGATTATAAGTGTGATCATTACACTTATTTCCTGCAATACCGGACAATTCGGCATTGAAGGGATCCTCTATTCCGATGGCAAGCCTGTATCAATAAACATTAAGGACGGAAAAATAGCAGGAATAAAGAGGATCAAAATGCTAGCCGGTGAGGTCCAGGATTTATATATTGCTCCCGGACTAATTGATAACCAGGTAAATGGATTTGCAGGAGTATCTTTTACCTTTGGCGGCGGAGAACTGACCATTGAAGGTGTAAAGAAAGCTACCCGGGCGCTGTGGGAGACAGGTGTGACAACATATCTGCCTACACTCACAACTAACAGCAACGAACTTCTGAAGAAAAATTTCTCCATCTTGGGGCAGGCTATTGATGATCCAGAGATATTCGGATCAATTGCCGGCTTCCATCTCGAAGGGCCGTTTATTTCTCCTGTTGACGGCTTCAGAGGTGCTCACCCTCTAAGGTTTGTAAGAAAGCCGGACTGGGAAGAGTTTACCGAATTACAAAAAGCATCGGGTAATCATATCCTTCAGGTTTCACTTGCACCTGAAATGGAAGGCGCACCTGATTTCATTAAAAAATGCAGAGCCAGTGGCGTTTTAATTGGCCTGGCACATCATAATGCTACGGCTGCAGTGGTCAAAGAGGCTGTCGATTTGGGTGCTGTTATTGCCACTCATTTGGGGAACGGATGTGCCAACACCATAAACCGTCATCTGAATCCGTTATGGCCGCAACTTGCAGACGACCGCCTGATGATCAGCATAATAGGAGATGGATTCCATCTTAATCCCGAAGAGATAAGAACATTTTATAAGGTAAAGGGAACTGAAAGGACTATTATTACATCCGATGTCACAAGTTATGCATCATTGCCTCCCGGTAAATTCATCAATGTTGAAGGCGATACCATTGAGCTGACTACTGATGGCATGATCCGGTATCCGGCGCAGAATGTGCTGGCAGGGTCAGCCTCTCCTATTAAGAAAGGAGTAATAAATGTTATGAATGTCACAGGGTGCACCCTGGAAGAGGCGATACGTATGGCGAGCATGAATCCCGCTAAGCTTTACAACCTTGACGACAGGGGAGTAATTGCGGCAGGAAAAAGAGCTGATCTGATACTATTCAGGATCATCGAAAATCAAATGGTGATTGAGAAAACTTATGTAAATGGAAATTTAGTATATGAAAAAGAATGAAACTTACGTAATTAAAAAATAATCTAGAAACCATGAAAAACTCAAACATCTCAAGACGCAAATTTATTGGTTCGGCTGCAGTTGCAGCAGCTGCGCTGGCTGTGGTGCCGCTAAATTATTCATGTACAGCAGGACCGAAAAAGAAAAAGCCAAATTCCAAAGTCGGTGGAGTTCAGCTTGGCTGTACAACTTACAGCTACCGTAGCATGCCCCACAAGGTTGATGAAGTGATCGAATACCTTCTGCTTGCCGGAATCAACGCAATTGAGCTGAGAAGTGTTGCTGAAGAGGACCTTGGTCTTCCCCAGGTGCCACAGCGTCCACGTGGTAACTTAACAGATCAGGAAAAGGCCGATTTTGCAAAAGCTGCGGATGAGGCAAGGGAAAAGCAGCGACAGTGGAGGCTGAATATGCCAATGTCGAGGTATGCGGAAATGCGAAGTAAATTCAACAAGGC
>CAZLCF010000163.1:0-6989 GCA_964557905.1 uncultured Rikenellaceae bacterium
AAAACACTGAAAAGCAAATCTTTATAATAAATACAGATTTGAAAACGCGAATTTTAACGGCACTCTTCTTTATTCTCTTCCTTTTTATATTTATCATTCCGGTTGCCGGACAGGAAGGGCATGGATCCCAGGAACCTTCAGCTACAGGGAATTCTGAAGAAAAGTTTAATGCAAACACATTTATTATTGAACATGTCAGTAATTCGCATGAATGGCATATCCTGACAAAAAAGAACGGGGAATCTGTTGCTATATATCTGCCGGTAATCCTTTATCAGAAGGGTACCGGACTCCATTTTTTCTTCTCGGGCAAACTGGCGCACGGACAAGAATATGAGGGTTTCAGGCTTGAAGAGGAGGGGGAGTATGCAGGCAAGATTGTGGCGGTGAATGCAGCCGGAGAGATTGATAAAGATCACATGCCTCTGGACTTTTCAATGACCAAAATGGTGGTCGGGATGCTTGCTGCGGCATTGATAGGACTATGGCTTTTCATTTCGCTTTCGCGTTCATATAAGAAAACAGGGATAAGCCATCCCAAAGGGATCCAGAGCTTTCTTGAACCGGTGATCTGCTTCATACGCGACGATGTTGTCATTCCGAATATCGGCTATAAACATCATGAACGGTTCATGCCGTATCTTTTGTCGGTATTCTTCTTTATCCTGATAAATAATCTGATGGGGCTGATCCCGTTCCCTCCGCCTTTCGGAGCCAATGTAACAGGGAACCTGGCTGTGACCCTGACGCTTGCAGCCTTTACTTTTTTCATAATACAAATAAACGGGACGAAAACTTACTGGCGGCATGTTTTTGCAACCCCGGGTGTTCCGTTCTGGCTGTTGCCGATTATGATACCTGTTGAACTCATCGGAATAATAGCTAAACCGGTGGCCCTGATGATCCGTTTGTTTGCAAATATTACAGCAGGACACATAATAGTTTTGAGCCTGCTAGCCCTGATCTTTATTTTTAATTCAATATGGGTTTCCCCGGTATCAATTTTCTTTGTGATATTCATGGATTGCCTCGAATTACTTGTGGCATTCCTTCAGGCATATGTTTTCACACTTTTGTCGGCATTGTTTATCAGCCTGGCAATTGTTGAGGAGCATCATTAGTTTTTATTGTTCACTAAAATTTTTCATTATGGAAGCACAAGCAGCAATACAGCTGGCATCAATCGGAGCAGGCCTTGCAGTTATAGGGGCAGGTCTTGGCATTGGCAGAATCGGCGGATCAGCCATGGACGCTATAGCCAGGCAGCCTGAAGCTGCAGGCAAAGTTCAGTTGGCAATGATCATTTCAGCAGCCCTTATTGAAGGGGTTGCACTTTTTGCCGTTGTTGTAGCTCTTATTGCTTAGAGGAAAATGAGATCCTGCAATGGTTGATTGCAGGATCTTTTATCAGTAAATTCTTAATTCAGAAAATATGATATTATTAGCAGGTAACAGTCTGACATCTGTAGGCATCGGAACACTTTTCTGGTCAGTATTGATTTTCTCCCTGTTTTTCGCCCTGCTTGCAAAATTCGCATGGAAACCCATTCTTGCTGCAATAAAGCAGAGAGATGAAATGATCAAAGGATCAATCGAATCTGCTGAAAACGCACGGAAAGAAATGCAGAGACTCCAGGCCGATAATGAAGCAATTCTCAGAAAAGCAAGGGAAGAACGCGAAGTGATCCTTAAAGAAGCAAGGGATGTACGTGATAAGCTGATAGCCGAAGCCAAGGGAAAAGCTACTGAAGAAGCTGAAAAAATAGTTGAAAAAGCTATGACGGGAATTGAAAGAGAGAAAGATAAAGCTCTTTCGGAAATCCACGAACAGGTAGCAACGCTTTCTGTTGAAATAGCATCAAAACTGCTTGGTGAAAAGCTCAGCAAAACAGGCGAACAGGAGAAACTGATTGACAAGTATCTGAAAGATATTGACTTAAAGAGAAATTAACAATCTGCTTTCCAAATGAACGACAGTAAAATATCTGTAAGATACTCGCGGGCATTGTTCCAGTCGGCGCTGGAAAAAAAGATGCTTGAAAGGGTTTATCAGGATATGAAATATGTTGCACAGGTATGTACTATTCCGGAGATCAGGGAACTGCTCAAAAGTCCGATAATTCGGCCTTCAAAAAAGACCGAGATACTTCATGCGGTGTTCGGAAGAAACCTTGGCGATATTACATTTTCGCTTATTGATATGGCCATTAAAAACGGACGGGAAAGCTATATTCCTGCCATTGCCAGGGTATTCATGAGCAATACCATGAAGTACAACGGTATTACTGAAACGGTGCTGACCACAGCCATTCAGGCAGATGATAAAGTGAAGAAACAGATATCTGAACTTATTTCGTCAGCATTTAAAACAAAAGTAGAGCTTAAGGAAATCGTAGATAAAGATATTATCGGTGGTTTTATCCTGAGGATTGATGACAAATATATTGATGCAAGCATCAGGAACAAACTACGCAAAATAAGGAAAGAACTGAAAAGTAAAACATTGACAGCCTGAAGAAAAGAAAACAATATTATAGCATTTTAAGAAAAACGATATGGCAAGCATTAAACCCGCAGAAGTTTCAAAGATCCTCCAGCAGCAACTCGAGGGAATTCAAACAGGAACAGAGTTGGAAGAGGTCGGGACCGTCCTTACAGTTGGTGACGGGATCGCACGTATTTACGGTCTTACCAATGCCCAATCAAACGAGTTGATTGAATTTGAAAACGGGATTGAAGCAATAGTACTGAATCTTGAGGAAGATAATGTAGGTGCCGTGCTGCTTGGTCCGACCGAAGAGATCAATGAAGGGGATATTGTTAAACGTACGGGGCGAATTGCTTCCATCGGGGTCGGAGAAGGATTGCTTGGAAGAGTTATATCTCCCACAGGACAGCCTCTTGACGGGAAAGGTCCCATCGGAGGGAAATTATATAATTTGCCTTTTGAAAGAAAAGCTCCGGGTGTTATTTTCCGCCAGCCGGTAAAACAACCGTTACAGACAGGGATCAAACCGATTGATGCAATGATCCCGATAGGCCGCGGACAAAGAGAACTTATTATAGGCGACAGGCAGACAGGTAAAACAGCCATTGCAATTGATACTATTATAAATCAGCGCAGCAACTTTGAAAAAGGGAAACCGGTTTATTGCATTTATGTTGCTGTCGGGCAAAAAGGTTCAACTGTAGCAAATATTGCCAAGACACTTGAAGAGTATGGCGCCCTGGAATATTCGGTAATTGTTCTTGCAACAGCTTCGGATCCGGCGGCTTCACAGTTCTATGCCCCTTTTGCCGGCGCTGCAATAGGCGAGTTTTTCCGCGATACAGGACGCGATGCTCTCATAATCTATGATGACCTGTCAAAACAGGCAGTATCTTACAGGGAGGTATCTCTTTTACTGCGTCGCCCGCCGGGACGCGAAGCTTATCCCGGTGATGTTTTCTATCTTCACTCGCGCCTCCTTGAAAGAGCTGCAAAGATCATCGAATCAGATGAAGTGGCCAAACAGATGAATGACATCCCAGAATCAATCAGACATATGGTAAAAGGAGGCGGATCTCTTACAGCCCTGCCGATCATTGAAACCCAGGCAGGCGACGTTTCTGCTTATATCCCGACAAATGTGATATCGATAACCGACGGACAGATATTCCTCGAAACAAGCCTTTTCAATGCAGGTGTGCGCCCTGCAATCAACGTTGGTATTTCAGTATCCAGGGTCGGAGGAAATGCCCAGATCAAGTCAATGAAAAAAATAGCCGGTACCCTGAAGGTTGACCAGGCACAATACCGTGAGCTTGAAGCATTTTCAAAGTTTGGATCCGATCTTGATGCCACAACACTGGCTATTCTGAATAAAGGAGCGAAAAATGTGGAAATACTGAAACAGGGACAATATGCTCCCATACCTGTTGAAAAACAAATTGCAATAATCTATTGCGGGACAATGGGATTGCTCAGGGATGTTCCTGTGGATAAGGTGAAAAGCTTTGAAAATGAATATATTGAGTATCTGGATCTGAAGCACCGGGATGTTCTTGATAATCTTCGCGATGGTATACTGAACAATGATATTACCAAAGTACTCGAAAAAGTTGCTGCAGAGCTGGTGGCTAAATATAAACCTCAGTGATCTGGGGAATCTGTATGATTTAATGAGTTACAGATGGCGAATTTAAAAGCATTTAGGATCAGAATAGTCTCTACCAAATCAACAAGGCAGATAACCTCTGCCATGAAAATGGTTTCGGCTGCCAAGCTGAGGAAAGCCCAGGATAAGATTGTCCGGCTGCGTCCTTATGTGAATAAGTTGCAGGA
This sequence comes from uncultured Rikenellaceae bacterium, assembly GCA_964557905.1. Taxonomy (GTDB): domain Bacteria; phylum Bacteroidota; class Bacteroidia; order Bacteroidales; family VadinHA17; genus LD21. The sequence goes on from CAZLCF010000163.1 coordinate 4,325, forward strand.
GATCCTTGCCGGCCTTACACAAAGCCTTGCTGAATCGGAAGTTGAAAACGTTTATGGACGCGTTTCGCACCCCGAGAAGATCCTTATTGTTGTAATTACCTCCAACAGAGGTCTTTGCGGAGCCTTTAACTCAAATGTAATTAAGGAAGCCCGGAGGATCGTTTCGGAAAAATACCTTGACCAGTTCAACAAGGGTAACCTGGCATTCCTTACTATCGGAAGGAAAGCCTATGATTATCTGAGAAAGCAGAAAATCAAAATGCTTCCTGAACGTAATGCCCTTTTGTATAATCTTACGTTCGATAATGTTACTGTTGTTACTGAAGAGATAATGAAAAGCTTTGTCAAGGGAGAATATGACAGGGTAGAGCTTATTTATAACCATTTCAAGAATGCCGCCGTACAAACACTGACCGAAGAACAATTTCTTCCTGTTGAATCATTACCTTCCGGAAGTAAACGTGTTGCACCGGTAGATTATATCTATGAACCCACTGAAGAGGAAATAGTTAAAGAGCTTATTCCCAAATCCCTGAAAATACAGTTTTATAGAGCGGTGCTCGATTCCTTTGTATCAGAGCATGGCGCCAGGATGACTGCAATGCATAAGGCTACCGACAATGCGACCAACATGATCAGAGAGCTGACTCTTCAGTACAATAAAGCACGTCAGGCCGCCATTACTAATCAGATCCTTGAAGTCGTAAGCGGTGCCGAAGCCCTGAAAGGCTAAAAAAATCATGTACAATCATTCCGAACTAAAGGAAATAATTGATAAGGCTTTATTGAATCTTTCGTACAATACGGAAGCGGTAAAGCTGATTGAACCTGTAAGATACATCCTTTCGATAGGTGGCAAACGGTTACGGCCTGTAATGGCTTTAATGGCCTGTAACCTTTTCAGCGATAAGATAGATGATGCAATTTTACCTGCCACCGGACTGGAGGTCTTTCATAATTTTACCCTTGTCCATGATGATATTATGGATCAGGCTTCTGTAAGACGGAATTTTCCTACAGTACATAGTAAATGGGATGTAAATCAGGCTATCCTGTCGGGAGATGTCATGGCCTTCATTGCCAATGAGTGCTTTCTGCTAACACCGGCAAATAATCTTCTCAAGGTTTTCAGGGTATTCAATAAAGCTGCTGTTGAAGTGTGTTGCGGACAGCAACTGGATATGGACTATGAAAAAGCAGCAGTCGTCACTCATGATGAATACATCAGGATGATAGAATTGAAAACGGCTGTCCTTATTGCTGCATCACTGAAAACAGGAGCACTTATCGGAGGCGGGGGTGATAAGGATGCTGACCTGGTTTATGAATTTGGGAGGAACCTGGGGCTTGCGTTTCAGATACAGGATGATTTGCTTGATATTTGGGGAAATGCAAAAATATTTGGCAAAACATCAGGAGGTGATATTGTCGCCAATAAAAAGACATTTCCCCTGGTAAAGGCGATGGAAATTGCTTCAGGCAAACAGCTTAAGCAACTTCAGGAGCAATTATCATTAAAAGATACTGATCCGGAGGAAAAAGTGAAAAAAGTCATCAGCCTGTATAATCAGCTTAATATTAAAGAGATTACGGAAAAACTGGCTAATGATTATATTGATAAGGCTTTCAGCCTGCTTCAGAAAGTCAGTGTGGATGAAAAACGAAAAAAAGAGCTGGAAAATATTGCCGGCTCTCTCATCGGACGGGATCGTTAGATCAAAGCCCGCCTGTATCTTCGTGCTTTTTCAGCCAGTCAATGTTGATCAGCACACCCACATTCAGGAAAAACTGATCGTATTTGCTGAGAATGTACTTTGCTTCTGCATAAAGGTCAAATTGTTCGGTAAGTTTCATATAAGAGCCTACACCTAAATTCAATCCCAGGGCATTATCGCTTTCCGGAAATACTTCGCCGCCCGTAATCTTTTCTCTTTTCCATGCCAGCAATACATTAAGCCCTGCAAGTCCGTAAAATTCAAATTTGTCAAGTGAGTTGAAAACATAATGACCGTTGATATCAAACATCAGGGTATTAACAGTTGTCTTCATATCAAATTCCTTATAGACATGGGGGATGAAAAACGTAACGGAAGGTAAAACATGTATCGGTACCGTTATTTCGTAAATGCCTTTCAGTGATGCAAAAATATGTCCGCTCTTATTGTAATCATAGTCCATTTCATGGAAGAGGTAACCGGTTGTAAACCCGGTTCCGCCCCCGATTTTTGTAAACTGAGCATTAACTGCAGGAACTGTCATAAAAATGACCAGCAAACTGAATAAAAGTTTTTTCATAACTTATCTTTTAAGGATTAATAATATAGTTATTGGTTAAAGATAAATTTTTATAAAATATCAGACAATAATAATCTTAAAATATGCCGGTAAAAACATATCTTTTGCAAATTTTATTAAATTTGTATAATCTGAATGACAATTAAATAATTAACGGATATGGCACAAAATACCGGTAAAATCAGCCAGATCATTGGTCCTGTGGTTGACGTAACATTTGAAAGACAGGGCACGGAAATGCCTGATATTTATGATGCCCTGGAAATTAAAAGGGATGATGGTTCAGTTCTGGTTGTTGAATGTGAACAACATATCGGCGAAAACACTATCCGCACCATTGCAATGGATTCGACTGACGGTCTTCGCAGGG
>CAZLCF010000164.1:0-6921 GCA_964557905.1 uncultured Rikenellaceae bacterium
AGAAAAGGCTGATCCGGACCGGACAGCAAAAAGTGGTTAAACTCCTGCTCAATATCTATCAGGGGGCCATTCATAAGAATAATGAACTTATTCAAACACGGGATGAATTGAGTCAATTGAACGAAAGGCTGGAGGAACTTGTTGAGGAGAGAACGAAGGAGATTAAAAAAGATGAAGAAAAAATTCTTGCCTTCAATGCGGAACTGGAGCAACGTATACAGGAACGAACCGCTCAGCTCGATGCAGCCAACAAAGCAAAAAGTGAATTTCTTGCCAATATGAGCCATGAGATACGGACCCCTATGAATGCAGTATTAGGCTATGCCGAGCTGCTGGGTTCAATGCTTGAGGAAAAAATCCAGAGGGACTATCTTGAATCGATCAAGTCAAGCGGGAGAAGCCTCCTTACCCTCATCAACGATATTCTCGATCTGTCCAAGATTGAAGCCGGGAAACTGGAATTGCAGTTCGAGTATGTGAATTCACAATCTTTCTTTTCGGAATTCGAACGGATCTTTTCATTAAGATTATCTGAAAAAGGACTGAAATTTATTCTGGATATGTCTTCGGGTACACCGGCAGGTATCTATATCGATGATGCCCGGCTGCGTCAGATCATTCTTAATCTTATCGGGAATGCAACAAAATTTACTGAAAATGGAAGCATCAAATTAAAAGTATATACTGAAAATCCACAAATCATCAAGTATTCCAAAGAAAAAGCCGAGGAATTTATAGATCTTATAATTGAGGTGACGGATACCGGTATTGGAATTTCAAAAGAGATGCAGGAAGAGATATTTAATCCATTTGTACAAGGGCAGGGACAGAATGTAAAAAAATATGGAGGAACAGGTCTCGGCCTGGCAATTACTCAACGACTCGTGCAACTTATGAATGGAACTATTGAACTTGATTCTCAATTGAACAAGGGAAGCTCTTTTAAAATAAAGATTCCGGAAGTTTCTTATTTAAGGGACTTTGAAAAAAGGACAGAGGAAATTCAACTTGATCCTGCAGAAATTGTATTTGAGGAAGCAGTAATTCTTATTGCCGATGATGTGGAACATAACAGGAGCTATCTCAGGGATGCTCTGAAAAACACCAATTTAAAAATATTTGAAGCAGAAGATGGACTGGAGGCATTATCCATGGCTAAAAGAATAGTACCGGATCTTATTATTACCGATATAAGGATGCCGATTCTTGATGGTTTTGACCTTTTAAACAAATTAAAAAGTGATGATGAGCTGAAACATATTCCTGTAATAGCTTATTCCGCTTCAGTAATGAAAGCTCAGAAAGATCGGATCCGTGCGAGCGAATTTGCCGGTTTGTTGATAAAACCTGTTCAAGTCACGGAATTATACCTTGAGCTTATGAATAATCTGCCATATAAGTCGATCAAGTCTCCTGAATCAGAACAATCTTTGTCAGAAATAAACTCCACTGAAGAAATATCTGATCTTCCCGGATTGATTAATTCCCTTGATACCCGGTTTAAAGATATCTGGATGACTTTTGGAATCAGGCAACCGATCGATGAAATCCTGGATTTTGGAAATCAATTAGTAAGGTTAGGTAAAGATCACAATTCATCAGTTGTTATCAGGTATGGAGAAGAACTAGTAAGTGCTGCAGATAGTTTTAATATTGAAGCTATACTAAATCTTATAAGAAAATTCCCTGGGACTATTGAATTATTAAAAGACAAAGTTAAATAATAAGATTTAAAAATGCATAATGCATATACATATACTCCCGTAATACTTTTGGTTGACGATAATCCCCAGAACCTTCAGGTTTTAGGCAGACTGTTGCAGGAGGAAAAATATAAAATCGAATTCGCTGTAAATGGAGAAGCAACTTTGGAGTGGTTAAAAAACAAGCAATTTGATCTGATTTTGCTTGATATTAATATGCCCGGGATGAATGGATTTGAGGTATGCAAAAGAATTCGTTCAGATAAAACTATCTATGAGGTACCTATAATATTCCTTTCAGCGGAGTCAGAAAGGGAAAGTATTCTGAAAGGATTTGAGGTTGGCGCCCAGGATTTTGTTATCAAACCATTTGACAGCAGAGAGCTGCTTGCAAGAGTTAAGACTCAGCTGGATCTAAAGTCGAAAACTGAAAAGCTCGAAAAAATTAATGAATGGCTGGGTAAGAAGATTGATAACTGGCTGAAGGTGAACGTTGACAGGCCAAGGGGCGTAGAAACAAGCGATTTGAATGCAAAATTGATAGAGTTCGATAAAAATCAAAGTTATATTCTGAAAGATATTTGCCTTGGGCTAAGAACATCTGTTAGTGAGGTTGAAAAACTTATCGCGAAGAACAACGATTCAAATATTCAGAATCAATGTAAAAAGATTATCAGAAGAATGGAAGACTCAATGGCAAAACTGGAAAAATTGTAATAAAAAAAGATATCTGACAGGAAGGGAAATGATAACCAAACCAGTTATATTGATAGTTGATGATAACCCGAAAAATCTTCAGATCCTTGGTAATTATTTGCGAAATGAAGGATTTAAGGTTGAATTTGCTTTGGATGGAATGTCAGCTTTGGATTGGATTAAACGGCTTGAATTTGATCTCATTCTTCTTGATATAATGATGCCGGGAATGGACGGCTTTGAAGTATGCAGAACTATAAAAAATGACCCGGTAAAACAAAAGATTCCACTAATATTCCTTACGGCCAAGATTGATACGGAAAGCATTATAAATGGATTTGATCTTGGAGCTGTTGATTATGTTGTAAAACCCTTCAACAAGAAGGAACTGATTGCCAGGGTCAAAACACATATTGAAATTAAAAGGAGCAGGGACGAAATAGCAAGGAACCTGAAAGAGATTGAATATAAGAACAAACTTATAAAGTACAGTGTTCAGTATGCTCATACAATACAGGCAGCTGTTTTGAAAGCATCTATGGACGGATCAGATTTTTTCCCTGAGCAGTTTTGCCTTCTCTTGCCAAAAGATATTGTCAGTGGCGACTTCTATTGGTTTCACAGAATTGATAATAAGTTGCTGGCCGGTGTTTTTGATTGCACCGGTCATGGGATTCCCGGTGCATTTATGAGTATGCTTGGGATCACTCTGTTAAATGAAACGGTGATAAGAGAAAAAATTATTGAGCCTCATCTGATATTAAACCGGTTAAGGGAAAAGATCATTGAAGCATTGGGACAAAAGGGAATAATTTCGGAGGTAAAGGATGGTATGGATGGTTCAATAATCAGTTATGACCTTACAAACAAAACACTGGTTTATTCCGGAGCATTTAATCCCATGTATATTATTCGCGACAATAAAATCATTGAATTCAAGGGAGACAGAATGACATTATCCTACCTGGATAATATTTTTGATTTTTCACGTCAGGAAATAAAAACCAGACCGGATGATCTTGTTTATCTTTTTACTGATGGATATATTGATCAATTTGGAGGACAGGAAGAGAAAAAATTCCTGCGGGATCAATTTAAACAAGTCCTGTTAAAGATTCATAAGAATCCTTTGGTGGTTCAGAAAGAAATGCTCCTGGATACTTATAATAGCTGGAAAGGTAATGGAGACCAGGTTGATGACATAACTGTAGTGGGGTTGAAACTTTAGTGTTTATGAAGACAAAAGACAAAAATAAAAAGACAAAAGAAAGTCTTAAGTAGCAAGAAGTTCCCCCTCTTTAAGAATTAGAGAGGGGGCGGAGGGGGTGAGTTCATTGGATTAGTATGAGAGAGATTTATGACTTGTAGGATAACAAATCATAAATTGATTTTCAAGCGATACAAAATACTTACAACAGAAAACAGAAAATAAAAAACTGAAATGAAAAAAGAGATTGAAAATTCCATTTCAAAAAGGACTGAAATACTTGTTGCAGAGGATAGTCTTACCCAGGCAACACAGATTAAGCATCTATTGGAAAGTCACTATTATAAAGTGTCAGTGGCTCAAAATGGAAAACAAGCTCTGGATCAGCTTTCAAAGCATAAACCTTCTTTAGTTATCTCTGATATCATGATGCCGGAGATGAATGGGTATGAACTTTGTAAAATAATCAAATCAAATAAGAATACAGAGGATATTCCCGTAATATTACTGACCATACTAACCGATACGGAGGAAATCATGGAAGGCCTTTCCTGTGGGGCAGACGGTTTTATAACCAAACCATACAACAAAGAATATCTTTTATCCTGCATTGAAAGAGAACTTACAGAAAAAGCCTCTCAGGAGCCCAAAGGTGATACATTAGGAATAGAAATTAATTACGGCGGGAAGAAACGACAAATCCAAATCTGTCCACAAAAAGTGGTTAAGCTTCTGCTCCATACTTACCAGGGGGTCATTTCTAAGAATAACGAACTTGTTCAAACCCAGGAAGAGTTGAAATTATTGAACGAACGGCTGGAATCACTTGTGGAGGATCGAACCTCAGATCTTACCGAAGAAATAAAATTAAGTAATCAAATTACAAACAGACTTAAGGAAAGCGAAGAAAAATGGCGGACACTTGTAACAACTATTCCGGAATATATCGGACTTGTCGACTGCGAAGGAAAGTTTCTTTTCCTGAATCACTATGCAGAGGGGTTCTCTGAAAAAGATACTATCGGGAAAAGCCATCTCGACTTCATTCCCAATGAATGGAAAGAGTTTTACCGGCAGAAATTTGAGGAGTGCATCGGTACACAAAAAAATCAAATATTTGAATATACTGCATTTGGTGACAATAATACATTAAGGACTTATGAAACCTGTCTTGTCCCTATTATCCAACAGGGTAAAGTGTCAAATGTGATGGCAATTGCCAGGGACATTACAGAACGCAAACGGATGCTAGATACCCTGGGTAAAAGTGAAGAAAGATTCCGCATCGCAGCAGAAAGCGTCAGTGACTGCGTTTGGGAATGGGACATCCTAACTGGCGGTTTGGAATGGTTTGGAGACATCGAAAAAATTCTGGGATATGGGAAAGGTGAATTCCCGCGCACATTTAATGTCTGGGAAAAAGTGATCCATCCAGACGACCATGAACGGGTGATGGCAGCTCTTGACCAGCATTTATTGACCAGGAAGCCCTATAGCGAAGAATATCGTGTCATTAAAAGAGATAGCTCCATCGCATTCTGGATTGTTAAGGGAACAGCCCGTTGGGACAAGAACGATAAAGCTTATGTAATGATAGGTGCAGTGACTGACATCACCGAACTCAAGCAGGGGGAAGATAAATTGAGAAGTTCAGAAGAAAGGTTGAAGATATTATTTGAATACGCTCCGGATGCATATTATCTCAACGACCTTAAAGGAAATTTTTTAGATGGTAATATTGTTGCTGAAAAATTGATGGGCTATAGTAGAAATGAGTTAATCGGGAAGAGTTTCCTGAAATTAAATCTCCTGTCTCCTAAACAACTACCCAGAGCAGCAAAACTATTAGTTAAAAATCTATTAGGGCGACCCACCGGTCCCGATGAATTTGTATTAAACCGGAAAGACGGATCAAAAGTTACTGTTGAAATAGTTACTCACCCGGTTAAAATAAAAGATAAAACCCTGGTATTGGGTTCAGCAAGAGACATCTCCGATCGCAAAAGGGCAGAGGAAGCATTACGGGAAAGCGAAGAAAAATACCGCAGGATATTTGAGAATGTGCAGGATGTGTTCTACGAGCTGTCAATCAGAGGAAAGATCCTTGAGGCCAGTCCTTCAATTGAGCTTCTATCGAAAGGTCAGTTTAAAAGGGACGATCTGATAGGGAAGTCGATGTATGATTTCTATCCTGATCCAACGGAGAGAAGAACTTTATTGAATGTTTTACGGGAACGCAGATTCGTTTCAGATTTCGAAATCAATCTCAAAAACAGAGATGGATCGAATATCCCATGTTCTATATCAGCAAAGATCATCCTGAATGCGGAAGGGAGTCCGGGAAAAATCATCGGGAGTATGCACGATATTACCGACCGTAAAAATGCCACTGAAGCGCTTAAACTTGCAAAGGAAAAAGCCGAAGCCAGCGATAAGCTTAAAACGTCATTCCTGAACAATATCTCTCATGAGGTTCGTACACCTCTAAACGGCATCCTGGGCTTTGCTGAAATAATGTCTCAGACCGACCTCTCTGAAGAGGAGAAGAGAGTTTCCCTTTCAATGCTTTTCGAAAGCAGTGACCGCCTGTTGGATACCATTACAAACTATATGGATATCTCATTGATCACCTCAGGTAACATGGGCGTGAACAGAAAGGATTTTATACCTGAACAGATTATGAAGGAGCTTTTCGGGAAGTATAAGACAAAATGCTCAGCCAGGAAACTTGAATTACTTTTGAACATTCCGGAACATTCTGACAAATTATCAGTCAATTCAGATCCTGAGATCTTAAATAAAATCCTGTACCATCTGCTGAACAACGCAATAAAGTTCACAGAGCAAGGAAGCATTGCATATGGTTTTACAATCCAAGAAAAGAAGCTTGAGTTTTTTATTAAGGATACCGGCATTGGGATCGGTAAAGAATCACTTAACAGTATATTCGAACATTTTGTAAAAGAAGATCACGGACCTTTAAAAGATACCCAGGGAAGCGGAATTGGACTATCAATTTCCAGTGGACTCGTTGAACTTCTTGGAGGAAAGATATGGGTTGAATCTGAAGTAGGAAAAGGATCCTGCTTTTCTTTTACAATTCCTCACTTAAAAGAAACTGAACTCTACCACTCTGTTATAAGAACAGATCCCAGAAACATAAATAAGACCTTCAAATCTATTCTGGTTGCTGAGGATGACGAAATTAACTTCTTCTATCTTAAAGCTTTGCTTATGAAGAACACATCTGCAAATATCATTCATGCCTCAAATGGCAGGGAAGCAATAGACAAATTCAAAGAAATCCCGGATATC
>CAZLCF010000165.1:0-6919 GCA_964557905.1 uncultured Rikenellaceae bacterium
AGTCAGGGATGTAGAAGCCAAATACCAGGCAGAACATGAAAGGGTAAGGAAATGGCTTGAGGAACAGGGGCAGTTTTAGTTATGTAACTATATAATAATCAGCAGTTAAACAACCGTAAAGTCTTGTAATGGCGGGATTTTCTGAGGATGTGTCTGGAAGTAATACATAATAAGCTGGAGAAAACAAAATAATATGTATTTTTGCAAAATATATGCAATAATGCATAAAAATGAAAAATAAATATTTCCATAGAAACATTGAAGGGCTTCTTCACAGAGCATTGAAAGACTTTCCGTCAGTAGTCATTACCGGAGCACGACAGACAGGTAAATCCACCATGCTGAAAAATATACTGCCGGACTACCGTTATATAACGCTTGACGATCCTGTTCAGAGACAGCTCGCCAGGGAGGATCCGAGATCAATTATTGAGACTTCAGGCAAACCTGTAATTATCGATGAAATTCAGTATGCCCCTGAAATCTTATCTTATGTCAAGATGTTTATTGACACCAACAGAAATAAAAAAGGACATATTGTAATGACAGGATCCCAGTATTTTAACCTGATGGCAAATATCACGGAATCCCTGGCAGGAAGAGCTGCCATACTTACTCTTCCGCCATTTTCTGTAACTGAGTATCCCTTGAAGAACATCCGGCAACCAAAGGAGTGTTTCAATGCAATACTTAAAGGATTTTATCCTGAACCCTTATTGCATAAAACAGATATTTCCCTGTTTTATGGTTCATATCTTCAGACCTATCTTGAAAGGGATGTCCGCCAGATATCTGACGTAAGCAACCTTAATGTATTTCAGACATTCATTACTCTGCTGGCTTCACGGTCCGGTTCAATTGTAAACCAGAATGAACTGGCACGCGAATGCGGCATTGCTTTCAACACGGCAAAAAAATGGCTTACAATACTGCAGGCCTCAGGTATTATTTATTTCCTGAAACCATACTTCAGGAATATACCAAAGCGGTTGATTAAAAGTCCTAAACTTTACTTTACCGATACCGGACTGGTTGTATATATTTTAAAATATACAGATTCTGATATATTATACGCAGGTCCTTTGTCAGGCAGTATTTTCGAGACTTTCCTGTTTAATGAATTCCTGAAATACAAATACAATCAAAATGCGGCTTTTGAAATGTACTTTTTCAGAGATTCAAACGGGAATGAAACAGATGTTATCGTTGAATCTGAGGGCAGGTATTTGTTATTCGAAATAAAACTTTCACAGACTGTCCGTCTTGAACATGCCGGAAATCTGAAAAAACTGCTTCCCATTTTCCCGGGCAGCAAAGGATATCTCCTGGGATTTTATGAAAATGATTTTCAAATCAGCGAAAATATAACTGCCGTAAATTGGATAAACCTGTTTAAAATCCTGGATGAGAACATTAAATCTCATCCAAAACGGCGGAATGTTGACAGCAAGTAAATCATGCCGGTGATTGCCGTTAGCATACTTACAAAAAGTAATATTTGACTTATATTCAACACTTTCGTAACTTTATCACAATGAATTGTTAAAATGGCAAGCCTTATACCCGGTTTTGAATATGACATCTTTATCAGCTACCGCCAGAAAGATAATAAACATGATGGATGGGTTATTATTTTAAACATATCCAAGTATTTTCTAACTTTGAATGACATCATGTTATTGTAAGGTTAATCTTAATATGGTCGCAATGAAAAGATTATTTATACTTTCAGGAATAATCCTATTTATATTTATTGTTCAATCCTGTACAAAAAATCCCGATCCCCCAGTACTTACTACAACAGATGTGACAGATATTTCTTATTCAACTGCTACTTCGGGAGGAAATGTGACAGACGACGGGGGATCTCCAATAGTTACCAGGGGGGTCTGCTGGAGTATCAATCCCAACCCGACCGTTTCAGATAGTATTGCAACAGAAGCCGGCGGATTAGGTGCTTTCACATGCAGTATTACTAACCTTACACCAAATACAACGTATTATGCAAGAGCCTTTGCGACGAATATTGGCTGTGTGGGTTATGGAAATGAAGTTACATTTGCAACAAGTCAGAATACAGTCCCTGTTTTGACAACTTCTGCAATTACTTCCATTGAGTCAACTAATGCGGTTTCCGGTGGTAATATAACCAGTGACGGAGGGTTATCAATAACTGTCAGAGGTGTTTGCTGGGGCACGAGTCAGGATCCGACAACTTCCGATAACAAATCACAGGACGGTGATGGCACAGGAACATTTACTAGTTCAATTACCGGTTTGACACAAGGCACTACATATTACGTAAGGGCATATGCCACCAACAGTTTAGGCACTTCATACGGAGCGACAGTAAGCTTTAAGACTCTTGGTCCGCCGACTGTTACCACTGCATCAGTAACCGGATTTACTCAGACCTCTGCAATCTCCGGAGGGAATGTGACAGATTCCGGCGGCGTAAGTATAACTGCTCGCGGTGTATGCTGGAGCATATCAACGGATCCGACAACTGCCCTGAGTACCAAAACCTCAGATGCCGCAGGAACAGGAGTCTTTACAAGTTCGATGACAGGATTGACATTAAACACAACTTACTATGTGAGAGCTTATGCAACAAACAGTATCGGAACTTCATATGGCAGCGAAGTCAGCTTTAATACCCTGAAAGATAACCAGATTGCCGATATTGAAGACAATATATATAATACAGTAAATATCGGTACACAGGTATGGTTTAAGGAAAATCTGAAAACGACAAGGTATGCCAATGGCGATCAGATTCCCAATGTCACAAACACCGGAGAATGGCAGAGCATTACATCAGGTGCCTGGCGATATTATAATGACGACAGTCAGTACAATAATCCTTATGGTAAATTTTACAACTGGGAGGCAGTGGCGGATACCAGGAAGATTTGTCCTGCAGGCTGGCATGTTCCTTCAGAGGCTGAATGGAAAACCCTGGAACAATATCTCGGGATGGATCCTTTTGAATTGAATGTGACAAATTTCAGGGGCGGTTCTGCAAATGTCGGCGGAAAGCTGAAAAAAGTTGATCCCTCGCTTTGGACCGCTCCGAACATGGGCGCTACGGATGAATCCGGCTTTTCCGGCATTCCCGGAGGGCGGTATAATCAGGACGGTACTTTTATTAACCTGACACTTGAAGGAACCTGGTGGAGTTCCACGCTTGCGATCGCAAATACAAACCTTGCATGGTTGCGTATTCTCAATTATAACAACAGAGGTTCTTACAGAACTATGCCATCAGGATCTATGATTGGTGGCGGTTTTTCTGTTCGTTGTCTCAAAGATTAATTAACAGGATAAATAATTGTTCTGATTGCTCTCTTAATCGACTGCCCCTGCAATGAAAAAGATGGTTTTAATAGCGTACCTTTTATTAATCTCATGCTTCAATTCACATGGGCAATGGTACGTCAAAAAATATAACGTCGCTGACATTGATTTTCTTTCAATGGAACAGCTTGAAGAATCGCTGAAAACATCAAAAAGTGATTTGCTGTATTCAGGTATTATTTCTGTAGCCGGGGGAGGTGTTTTTCTTGCAGGCAGATATTTGCCTTATGAGATTAATGATGAGTCATCATTTTTTGAGCAGCTAATAGGGGAAAAAGGAATGAAGAATATATTGATGGTCACAGGAGCAGGAATGGTTGTCGGAGGTGCAATAGCCGGAATAGTCTACCTGGGCAGGGTTGGAAGAATCAAATCAGTCATTAACAGGAATTATGCTTCTGTCGGAACACTGAACATATCACCAGCAATAACAGTAGACCATTATAATCAATCAGTTTGTCCGGGATTTACATTAACTTATAATTTCTGAGTATATAATGAACATCTAATATGGCCAGTTTCATCCCTGGATTTGAATATGACATTTTCAACTCGAGAATGCAAAAAAGACCAAATAACTTATCTTAACTATTTATACTGATCCTATTCAGGCAGCCTCCCTATATGCAGCTCCTTTTGTGCTTTCGACAAATTATCAAATAGCGGCAGATTTCGCATTCCCTCAATATCTTTAACCTTGTTTATATTCACAATGACAATGTCGCCCTGGCCTTTGCCATATTCTCCCCTGAAATCGTAGAAACCGGCCATAACTGTAAGCTCGCCCGATTGTAACAGATCTTTATATTTTTTACAGGCAATATTAACCTGGTAATCAAGGTTCTTTTCAATAACATGGGCATGTAGTTTATCAAAATCCTTTTTCGTTTCATATTCTTTGATGGTTGGCCGTAAAAAGTCAAGTTCATGCTTGATATTGTAAGTCTCTTTTTCGAACCCTTTTAGGTATGCTTTTATGGCCCCGCAATCGGAATGCCCCAGGAAAAACAACAATGGGGTTTTCAGATGATAGATGCCATAATCGACTGAACCTTCGGTAGATAATATCTGGTTGCCGATATTCTGTATTGAAAAAACCTTGTTGGAAGTATCAGGCATCAGGGAATTCAGAGGTACACGAGAATCGGAGCATGTAACAAGGGTAATATAAGGTTTCTGCTCGTAACTGAAATTTTCAAAATATTCACGCGGATGTGTCTGTGTAAAATAGTTGTTGCCTAATACAATTTGCGCAACAATTTCAGGCGGGATCATGACTTTAGGTTTTACAAGGGCTTTTTTAATATCCGGCTCTCTCTCCCCTATTGCAGTTACAACTATTTCATGAAGGGTATCACGCCTGCTGACATGACCGAGTAAATGTTCAATATCCTCAAACCTTAAAATATCGCGGACTTCCGAATGTGCTTCAGCCACCTTTAATTCAACACCCCTGGCTTTAAGATTTTCATAAAGCCGCTTGATAAGCCTGGCCCCGCTGGAATCTATTGTTGCTGAAGTGCTTAAATCAAAGATCACGACTTTCAATGATGAACCCATTGCTTTTACTTTAGCCCAGACAGTAAGGTATATAGTTGTCACATTGAAATATACCAGGGGTGATTCTACTCTGAATAAAATTACACCCGGCAACAATTCATTATCGGGATGCCGCTTGATATCTGTATATCTGTTGGTCCCGGGAATGCGGCCAAGAAATGCAACGTGAGGACTTGAAACATTCCTTATTATAAGAGTCAGGGAGAACAATGCCGCTATCAGTACACCATATAATATTCCAAATATAATCACACTGATCAGCGCCGTCATTGCAATAACAAAATCAAAACGGTTAACTTTAATCAACCGTTTCATTTCCTTGATATCAAATAATCCCTTAATGGCAACCAGGACAATGGAGGCCAATATTACAGTGGGGAGGTTTTTCAGTAATCCTGTCAGAAATAAAAGGCAGATTGCAATTGTAGCTGATGCAACCACAAGTGACAAAGGGGTTTTCGCGCCTGCTTTTTCATTCACTGCCGATTGCGATAGACCGCCGCTTACCGGGTATCCCTGGCCTAAAGATGTTGCAAGGTTGGCAATACCCAGGGCAAGAAGCTCCTGTCTTGCATCGATTTCATAACCATTTTTTTGTGCAAGAGTCCTTGCTGCGGAAACGCTCTCAATATATGCTAAAAGAAAACATGCAAATGCAAGAGGGACTATGCTGCCAATATCCTTTAGATTCAATTCCGGTAAACGCACTTCGGGCAATCCGCTGGGTATAAGGCCAACAGTTTTAAATCCCATCGGACCAAGCGGTGTAAATGAAATAATCAGAACCGAAAACACCACAATAATTATTGCCACCGGTTTGCCGGGGAAAAATTTTTGTCCGGCTATTAATAAAGCTACTGCTACAACGCCAAATATCAGGACATATATGTTTGTATCAGGCAGCTGTTTTATAAGGATTAAAAAACGGTCTATAGAACTTTCTCCTCCGCCCGGAACTCCAAAAAGCTTGGGCAGCTGGGTTAGTCCGATTGCAATGGCCGCGCCGGCTTTAAATCCAACCAATACTATTTCGCTGATAAAGTTTATTATACTGCTTAAATGCAGTAAATAGGCCAGAACGCTTATGACAGCAAATATAAGGGCTGACAATGATGCCAGGTCTATAAAGCGCTGGACGTCGCCCTGTGCAAGAGTGGTAAGAGTTACACCGATAAGCATTGAAATTGCTGAGGTGGGACCAACAGCTAACTGCCTTCCTGTTCCCAGCATCGCATAAAAAATGCCTCCTATCAGATAACCATAAACTCCGTATTGCGGCGGTAATCCGGCCAATGTCGCGTAAGCCAGTGAAACCGGAATTGCATAAGCTGCCAATGTAATGCCTGATATTGTATCACCACCAAAAAGCTTCAGAGAATAATCCGGGAGCCATGCGAGAGCTGGAATCCGTTGAATCAGTCCCTTTTTGAAAGAGTTTTGAATGCCCATAAAGGTTAGTATTGAAATATTAATACCTTATAATACCAAATTAATATATTTCAATTGATATGCAAAATAAACTTGACTCGCTTTTCTTTTTGTCATAACTTTCTTATTAATTCTTCGCTTTTAATGATTTATTGTTAAATACAGGCCGTTGCGCCGTTGCGCCTCTAAACCATTACTCCCATGAAAACAAAACTCTCACTCACTTTTTTACTTTTAACAGTTAATTTTTTACTTGCCGCAGGCCAGGTGCCGCAGGGCTTCAATTACCAGGCTGTTGCCCATAACAGCGCCGGAGCACCGATAATGAACACCACAATCCAGGTTAAAATGGACATTCTTTCAGATACCATTACTCCCGTAATTGTATGGGAAGAACTGCATTCTACAGTCAAGACCAATGTAAACGGGGTATTTAACCTGGTAATCGGAACAGGCACCAGACAGGCAGGATCTGCGCAGAATTTCAGCGATATTGACTGGACCAAAACTCCTTTGTTTCTTAAAGTTCAGATTTATTACCAGGGAGCATGGAAATATATGGGATCCTCCAGAT
>CAZLCF010000166.1:0-6903 GCA_964557905.1 uncultured Rikenellaceae bacterium
TTTGGCAAACTGACAGTCACTACAGTTCTTTCACAGCAGAAAGGAGAATCATCGGTCGTTGAAGTGGAAGGAGGCGCTCAGCTTACGGATTTTGAAATATTTGCGGATGAATATGAGGCAAACCGGCATTTTTTCCTGGCACAGTTTTTCAGGGATATTTATGATGATGCCCTCAGAAGCATGCCTGTTATAAGCTCCGGAGTAAATATTGAAAGGATTGAAGTATGGGTAACAAATAAAACGAGCCGCTTTGAGGAGGGAAGCAACAGGAACATCGTGGCATTTATGGACCTTGCCGAAAACAGAAATCATATTTACAACAACATTCCTGCATTTCAGGAAACCGTGGGAGCTCCGGCATATCCCGACAACAGTGCAAACCAGATGTATGAACAGCTGAATTCGGTTTACTTGCAGGTGAGAAATGTTGACCAGGTAACCAATACACTTGATCCTCTGTACCCCGGATTCCAGATAGGACGCGATTATGAAAAAATTGAGAATGCACGAAAACTGAATGAGAGGGAATACACTGTCAATAAACAGCTTGGATATATTTCCCTTAATACAGCCCTTAATACTGATGAGGTACTGGCAGTCGCTTATGAATTTACGCTGAACGGGAAGATCTATAAAGTAGGGGAGTTTTCAACAGACGGAATTACAGCACCTCAAACTCTTCTTCTGAAACTCCTGAAAGGGACTACACTTACTCCTAAGCTGCCAACCTGGAATCTGATGATGAAAAACATCTATTCGCTTGGATCCGGCACTCTTGAAAGGAAAGATTTTGAACTTAATGTCCTGTATCAGGATGACAAAACAGGAAACTCCATAAATTACCTTCCTGAAGGAAAACTTGAGGATCAGATACTTCTCCAGGTCATGGGGCTTGATGTCCTGAATTCACAGAATGACCGGGAATCGGACGGTTATTTTGATTTCATTGAGAACGTAACGGTAATGGTTGACAGGGGAAAGATCGTATTTCCTGTTCTCGAGCCTTTTGGAAGCCACCTGAGGAAAAAAATAAATGATCCGAAGCTGGCTGACAAATATGTCTTCCAGGAACTGTATGATTCAACCCAGACCATAGCACGGCAGATGGCTGAAAAGAACAAGTTCAAGCTTGAAGGGCAATATTCCTCTGAATCGGGATCTGAGATCAGGCTCAATGCCATCAACATTCCCCACGGATCAGTTAAAGTAACTGCCGGCGGTATTACTCTTACAGAGAATACGGATTATACTGTTGATTACAATATGGGTACTGTAAGAATAATCAATCCCGCACTTATTGAATCACAGACACCTATCCAGGTCTCGCTTGAAAGCAATCAGTTCTTTGGTTTTCAAACAAAAACCCTTGTTGGAACACACCTCGATTACCGCTTCTCGGACAATTTTAATATTGGTGGCACTATTCTTCATCTTACGGAAAGGCCTTATACACAGAAAGTAAACTTTGGTGAAGAACCCATCTCAAACACCATCTGGGGTTTCAATTCATCTTATAAAACACAATCCCAGACGCTCACCAATATGATTGACAAGATTCCTTTTCTCGAAACAAAAGCTCCGTCATCATTTTCGTTTTTCGGTGAGTTTGCACACCTGATTCCCGGCCATTCAAAAGCAATATCAAATGCGGGCAACTCATATATAGATGATTTTGAGGCAAGTGAGATACCACTTGATCTGAAATCATTTAACGCTTGGACAATTGCAAGCATTCCGCAGGGACAGGATCTGATATTTCCCGAAGCGAGGTTTAACGATAATGTCATCAGTGGCTTTAACAGGGCTAAGTTAGCCTGGTATGTAATCGATCCGATCTTTCTCCGGAACAGTTCATCAACACCCGATCATATAAAAGATAATCCTGATTCCCAGTCAAGCCATTTTGTAAGAGAGATTTATGAGAATGAGATCTACCCGTACCGTGAAAGCACAACCGGAATACCGACAAACATTACCATTCTTAACCTTGCATATTTCCCCGAAGAGAAAGGCCCTTACAATTATGACACTGATCCAGGTACATATTCAGAGGGAATGAACTCTGAAGGTAAGCTTAATGATCCCGGATCGCGATGGGGAGGCATTATGAGAGAGGTTCTTACCAGCGATTTTGAAACGGCAAATATTCAGTATATCAAGTTCTGGCTTATGGATCCCTTTGTTGAGGATCCGGATCATGAAGGCGGTGATCTTTACATAAACCTTGGAAATATATCGGAAGATATCCTCAGGGACTCAAGAAAAAGTTTTGAGCATGGTCTGCCGGGATCGCCGAACCCGATCAATGTGGATACGACTTCATGGGGAAGGGTACCTACCGTTCAGGCTGTAGTAAATGCGTTCGACAATGACCCTGTCTCAAGGCAGTACCAGGATGTGGGTCTTGACGGCCTCAGGCTTCAGGATGAACAGACATTTTTTTCAGATTATCTCCAGAAAGCTGAGGCAATTACAGGCCCGGAAGCATACCAAAAGATTCTGGATGACCCGTCAGGAGATGATTTTCATTACTTCAGAGGGACTGATTACGATCTGGCTGAACTCGGAATAATTGACAGGTACAAGAAATACAACGGTCAGGATGGCAATTCACCTACAGCAGAAATGTCGGCTGAATCATATCCCACCTCGGGATCGACGCTCCCTGACATGGAAGATATAAACCGCGATAACACTCTGAATGAAACAGAAAGCTATTATCAGTACAGGGTCAGCATGAGACCGGGTGACCTGGTGGTGGGTTCAAATTTTATTGTTGATGAAATAGAATATGAAGCCACACTGGCGAATGGTGACAAATCGAAAGTCAAATGGTACCAGTTTAAGATCCCCATTACAGACTATCAGAAGATCATTGGCACAATCAGCGATTTTAAATCTGTAAGGTTCATGAGGATGTTTCTCCGTAATTTTAAAGAACCCGTTATCATGCGATATGCTGATCTGGACCTGGTCAGGGCTGAATGGAGGAAATACAATATCTCGTTCATGGAAGGAGGAGAGAGAGTCACATTGCCTGAGGCTTCTGACGGAACATTTGAGATGAGCTCCGTGAGCATCGAGGAAAACTCGGGCAAGGAGCCTGTCAATTATGTACTTCCACCAGGATTTGACAGGATAACTGATCCTTCAAATCCTCAACTGAGACAGCTTAATGAACAGTCAATGGTTCTTAAGGTTCAGAATCTTGAAGACGGTGATGCCCGTGCCGCTTTCAAAAATGTCAGTCTTGATATAAGGCAATACCGCCGCCTGCGGATGGAGGTTCATGCCGAAGCATTGATAGGACTGCCCCTCCGTGATGACGAGCTGACAGCCTTCATCAGGATAGGCTCGGATTATAAAAGCAATTTCTATGAATATGAAATTCCATTAAAGCTGACACCTCCGGGACGATATGACAACAAGTCCGATGCATCAAGAGCTCTGGTATGGCCGGCCGAAAACAGCTTCAACATCGACCTGTCGGTATTCCAGGATGCCAAGCAGGCAAGGAACAGGAAAATGCAGGAGGCAGGATCTTCCCTGAGTATCTCAGACGTTTTTGTATATCCGTATGAAGGTCACAGGATATCAATTTCAGGAAATCCAAACCTGAGTAACGTAAAAGTCATAATGATAGGAATAAGGAATCCGATTAAAACGAGAAATCCGGCAAATGATGATGGACAGCCTAAATGGGGCGAGGTATGGATCAATGAATTGCGTCTTAATGATTTCGTTGAGAACGGTGGATGGGCAGCAAATGCCCATTTACAGGCCCGTCTTGCTGATCTTGGTACTGTTGACGTGGTTGGACAGTCCAGCACTCCCGGCTGGGGGAGCATAGAAAAGAAGGTGAATGAGCGAAGCAAGGAACAGGTAATGAAATATGATCTTTCTTCTACTCTTGAACTGGGAAAGTTTTTTTCTGAAAAAGCAGGCGTGAGACTTCCTGTCTATGTTGGTTATTCTGAAACGAGGATCAGGCCTCAGTACAATCCGCTGGATCCCGACATTCCTCTTAATGATGCTCTCCGCAATGCTGAGGATCAGATTGTAAGGGATTCAATCAGAGCCATTTCGGAAGATTTTGCACGAAGAAAAACCATCACCATAAGCAATGCCGGAATAACAAAACGGGGAGAAAAACCTCATGCCTGGGATCTTGCAAACCTGAGCGTCAACTATACCTATAATGAAATTTATAACAGTGATACAAAAACTGAAATAAACCTGGAAAAGAATTACAGGGGCGGACTGAATTATGACTTCCAGGCTCAACCCGCCAATATAATGCCATTCAAAAGTGTGAAATTCCTTAATGGAGCTGTTTTCCGGCTTATCAAGGATTTTAATTTCTATATTTTCCCTAAAAGCCTCTCTGTCAGAACAGATCTGTCGCGTTATTATAACGAGGTGAAAGCCAGGAATATAAACAATCCATATCTCCGTATTACTCCCACATATAAAAAGGATTTTGAATGGACACGGATGTACGATTTCAAGTACGATGTCACACGTCAGTTAAAAGTTGACTTCACTGCAACAAATCTTGCCAGAATAGATGAACCAGCCGGCGGGGTCGACAGGGAAAGATATAGTAATGAGTATGAGCTCTGGCGTGATTCTGTTCTGACAAATCTGATGAATTTCGGCAGGACAACTACTTATAACCACTTTATTAATGCAACCTATACAATTCCGATAAATAAACTGCCTCTTCTTTCATGGATGAATGCAAATGCCCGTTTCGGTTCTGATTATACCTGGCTGGCTGGCCCGCTCTTTCCTGACAGCATGAATATAAACATCGGCAATTCAATCAAGAACCATAATGAGCTTACCTTCACTGCCATGGCAAACCTGGCAACTCTTTATGGCAAATCGAAATTTCTCAAAAGAATAGAAAACAATACGCGTCCCGATGCAGTTCAGCGGATGAAGCCTGAATATAAAACAGTGAACTACACAAGGAATAATGTCAATTTCAGGCCAAATGCCGTAAGAGGGATTATACATAACCTCGGGACCACCGACGTAAAAGTCAGGATCGTTAAAAAAACAGGAGAGGAGGTCAAAGGCAAAGTTGATATTGTAAACGGCGACAGGATTAACTTTGCATCAGCAGAACAGGTTGATGGTGCACAGGTATTAATAGAGGGGCGGGTGCCGGTAAAACGTAATCCCCTTTCTGTCACCGGGGAATACATTGTGAGAGCTCTTTTGAGCATAAGATCTTTTAGTTTAACATTAACCTCATCCCAGGGACAATACCTTCCCGGCTATGTACCTGAAACAAAATATCTCGGGATGACGAAATACAATGGTATTCAGGCACCCGGATGGCCTTTTATACTCGGTTACAGTGACAAGAGTTTCTTCGACAAGGCAGTAACCAATGGCTGGCTTTCAACAGATACACTCCTGAATACTCCCGCAAATTACACTAACAAGTTTGATCTATCTGCCCGAAGCATGATTGAGCCGTTCCCCGGAATGAGAATTGATGTCAATGCCGACAGGAGATTCCTTGAAGGAGTGAGCGCATATTATATAGCAGATATGAACGGCAATTTCCCCGACAGCACACGCAACAGAATAGTTAACGGAAATTTTTCAATATCAGTGATTTCATGGGGTACCGCGTTTGAAAAGATCTCAAAAAAGAATGATTACGTTTCTCCTACCTTTGAAGCTTTCAAGGAGAACCTTGTGATCATTTCTGAGCGGAGAGCTGCTGAAAGAGCCAAATCAGATCCTGGTTATAATCCTGATATCGACCCGTTTACAGGAGATCCTGTTGAAGGCCCGTATAAAAGCGGATATGGAAAAACCTCACGGGAAGTAATGATCCCTGCATTCATTGCAGCCTATACCAGGACTGATCCGAATAAGGTGACACTCGAAACCTTTCCCTCGGCATTAAGGATGATGCCCAACTGGAGGCTTACATTTGACGGATTATCAAAATTTGAATTCATACAGAAGGTATTCAGGTCAATAAATCTTACACATCAGTACAGAAGCACTTTTCAGATAGCGAACTATACTACAAACCTGAACTATCTGGCAGATGAAACCGGGATAAGCAACATAAGGGATCTTCAGAATAATTTCATCCAGCAATATGAGATCAATGTTGTGACCCTGAATGAGCAATTCAGCCCCCTGATAAATGTCGATATGAACTGGATAAACAGCCTGACCACCCGGTTTGAATGGAAGAAATCGCGTACCGTCTCCCTTAATCTGACAAGCAACCAGATTGCAGATGCCCGGACCAATGAACTTGTTTTCGGAGCAGGATACAGGTTCGATGAAGTACAGATTGTCCTTAAGACCGGGGGCGGACAGAAAGTGCTGAAGAGCGACCTGAACCTGCGGTTTGATCTTTCAATCCGTGACAACAAGACACTGGCAAGAAAGCTTGTGGAGGATGTAAATCAGCCTGTAGCGGGACAAAGGGTCTTTACAGCCGGACTAACCGCAGATTATATTTTAAGTGACAGATTTAACCTTCAGATCTTTGCAGACCACACTATGAATAACCCGTTTGTGGCAAATACTTTCCCGACATCAAACACAAATTTCGGTTTCAGCCTTAAGTTCACTCTTGTCCAGTAAAAATTTTTCGTTCCGGATTGATTATTTTATTTTTTCAGAAAACGTTTGAAACATAGCTGTACTGATTTTTTAACTCGAAAATCGGCGAATCTCCATGAAAATAAATGACATACGCAGTTTTTTTGACAATCATTTTCCCTATTTTTGAATAGGATTCTTATACTTTTTCGATAAATCTTCTGAAAAACATATTCATTATTTATGAAAAGGACTAAACCAAAATTATCCTTCTGGCAGATATGGAACATGAGCTTTGGATTCCTGGGGATCCAGTTT
>CAZLCF010000167.1:0-6901 GCA_964557905.1 uncultured Rikenellaceae bacterium
GGGCAAACACAAAGATTGAAACCGTGAAAAACGGCATCAAATCAAAAATGTATGAAGGATTCCCATGGCTGCATATGCAGTTTTCCGCAAAAGTAGATTTTGTTCATGTACCAGACTGGTATCTGGGAGTGGAATATATTGAAGAACAAAAAAGGGGCTATGATTATTCTGAAGACCTTTTTACTCCCGGATTTTTTGAACTTGATGCAAAAAAGGGAGATGCCATAGTTTTCTCAGCTTCAACTCATGAGGAAAAGCCTTCCGGCTTCAAGGCCAAATTCACGAAAACGGTAGCCAGCAAAATTCCGCGTGACTGCTTTATCAATTGCCTGAGAAACGCCGCACAGCAATTTGTTGAAAAGAGAGGAGAAGACACTCTCATTATCGCAGGCTATCCCTGGTTTGGATCCTGGGGCAGAGACACTTTTATATCACTTCCGGGTATCGCCCTGGCACGTCACAAACTTGCTCTCTACAGGGAAGTACTTGATACACAGGTGAAGAGAATGAAGGATGGCCTGTTCCCAAATATGGGTACCGCCGGACATTATGCATTTAATTCCGTTGACGCCCCGCTATGGTTCTTCTGGACTCTTCAGCAATATGCTCAAAATGGAGGATCTGATTGTTGTGAAAGATACGGTGATGCTGCAAAATCAGTTCTGAATGCCTATAAGAACGGTACCACATTTAACATCCATATGCGGGATAACGGCCTTGTTTACGCTGATGCCCGGGGGAAATCCCTTACATGGATGGATGCAGTGGTCAATGGTGTGCCCGTAACCCAGAGAAGAGGCTATGCAGTGGAGATAAATGCCCTGTGGTATAATGCTGTATGCTTCACACTCGAATTGGCAAAAACTGGAAAAGATAAAAAATTCATAAAGGAATTTGAATATTTACCCGAGCTGATAAAAAAATCATTCCTTGAGCTGTTCTGGGATGAAAAAGCTGATTGCCTGGCCGATTATGTCAATGATGAAGAAGGTCGTAACTTATTTGTCAGGCCGAATATGGTTATTGCAGTATCACTTCCTTACTCCATGCTTGATAAGGAACAAATGAAAAGGATTCTGGATATTACTGATAAAGAGCTTGTTACGCCAAGGGGATTAAGGACGCTTTCGCCGGCTAATAAACTTTATAGAGGAACCTATTACGGCAACCAGGAGGAAAGGGATAATGCATACCATCAGGGAACAGTATGGCCATGGCTTTTAGGTCCTTTCTGTGAAGGATGGCTTAAAGTATACGGCAACCAGGGCGTACAGAAAATAAAAAAACTGATATACGGTCTTGAAGAGGTGATGTCTGAGCATGGAATAAGCACATTGTCGGAAATTCATGACGGAGATCCGCCACACGCACCACGCGGTGCAATTTCACAGGCATGGAGCGTAGGTGAAGTATTGAGGATTATTAATCTGCTTGAGACGGAATATTCTAATCTTTAACAGAGGAAGGATATGCGTGTATTGATGTTTGGGTGGGAGTTCCCGCCGCATATTTCGGGCGGATTAGGTACAGCCAGCTTTGGCCTGACAAAAGGCATGGCAACGCTGGATGACCTGGAGGTGATTTTTGTTGTGCCAAAGGCATGGGGCGATGAAGATCAGAGTGTGGTTCGCCTTATCGGAGCAAATAAAGTACCTGTCGCCTTCAAACAGATTTTCTATAAGGGAACAAGGAGACCAATTGAAAAGATTGAGATCTCATCAAAAATAATTCCTTACATCGATCCTGAAGATTTCTGGAGGCTTGTGAGGTCGGAAGTAAGCGGACACAGACTCTTTATTCAGACAAATACCGGGGGGATGGTCGATTTTTCAGGCAGATACGACAGAAACCTTCTGGATGAGATCTATAAATATTCCATTATTGCATCAGTTATAGCTGAAGAAAACGACTTTGATATTATTCATGCCCATGACTGGCTTACATATCCTGCCGGAATAGCAGCAATGGAAGTTTCTGGCAAACCACTGGTAATTCACGTTCATGCCACTGATTTTGACAGAAGCGGAGGAAATGTCAACCCGGATGTTTACCGCATTGAGAAGAGCGGTATGGATGCAGCTTCCAAAATAATCACGGTAAGTAACCTTACCAGGGATGTTGTTATAAATAAATACAATATCCACCCTGATAAGGTAGAAACGGTATATAATGCAGTTGAACCGGTCAATATATCCAATGATATTGTAGTAAATAAGGGATTTGATGAAAAAGTTGTCACCTTCCTTGGCAGGATCACACTTCAGAAAGGTCCGGAATATTTTATTGAAGCTGCCTATAAAGTCCTGAAGGCGATGAATAATGTCAGGTTTGTTATGGCAGGATCGGGTGATATGATGGACAGAATGATGCGAAGAGCTGCATCGTTGAGAATAACCGACCGCTTCCATTTTACGGGATTCCTGCGCGGAAGGGATGTCTTTACCATGTTGGCTATGAGCGATGTATATATAATGCCCTCGGTGTCGGAACCTTTTGGAATATCTCCTCTTGAAGCAATGCAATCGAATGTCCCTGTCATTATCAGTAAACAATCAGGTGTGTCTGAAGTACTCACCCATGCAGTAAAAACCGACTTCTGGGATATCGATGCAATGGCAGATGCTATATATGGTATTCTTAACTATCCCGCCCTGGCGAGCATGTTCGTCAAAAACGGCAAGGAAGAAGTTATCAGGCTTAAATGGGATAACTCAGCCAGACATGTGAAGGATATTTATGAAAGAGTGATTTGGCAAAAATAAGTATTAAGATATGAACGCAGCAGGCAAAAAAGCTATTTGCTTTTACTTTCAGGTTCATCAGCCTTTCCGGCTAAAACGCTACAGGTTTTTTGACCTGGGACATGATCATTATTATTATGATGATTTCTCGAATGAATCAATAATGAGAAAAGTTGCAGGAAAGTGCTATCTGCCTGCAAATAAGATTATTATGGATCTTATTCAGAAGCATAAGGGGAAGTTCAAAGTTGCTTTTTCCCTTTCGGGGATAGTTATAAACCAGTTCAGACTTTATGCGCCTGAAGTACTTGAATCTTTCAGACAGCTGGCAGAAACCGGAATGGTTGAATTCCTTGCTGAAACTAATGCCCATTCCCTGGCTTCACTTAAAAGCAGAAGCCAGTTTGAACAACAGGTTGAGATTCACAGGGAAATGGTGAAAACATATTTGGGAGTTGAAACAACATCATTCCGCAACACCGAATTAATATACTCTGACCAGATAGGATCATGGATCGCAGATATGGGATTCAAATCCATGCTTACGGAGGGAGCCAAGCATGTCCTTGGATGGAAAAGCCCTAATTATCTGTATTGCAACGCCGTAAATCCACGTCTTAAAGTATTGCTAAGGAACTTCGTCCTGAGTGACGATATAGCTTTCAGGTTTTCAAACAAAAGCTGGAGCGCATGGCCGCTGACAGCAGATAAATATGCTTCATGGCTCAATAAGCTTGCCCCTAAAAGTGAATTGGTGAATATTTTTCTTGACTATGAAACATTTGGAGAACATAACTGGAAAGAAACAGGAATATTTGATTTTCTTCAGCATCTTCCGGGTGCAATACTGAAGAAAACACCATTCAGGTTTATGACACCTTCAGAAATAGCCGATACACTACAGCCTGTTTCTGCTATAAGTGTCACTTCACCCATTTCCTGGGCTGATGAGGAACGCGATATCACTGCCTGGCAGGGTAATGAATTGCAGGTGGCCGCTCTTGATAAACTCTACGAATTATCTGATAAGGTGAAAAAATGCAATGATGAGCAGATGAATAAGGACTTTGAATTTCTGCAGTCCAGCGACCATTTCTATTACATGGCAACAAAGTTCTTTTCAGATGGTGCTGTTCATGCCTATTTTAATCCGTATGAGACACCTTATGATGCTTTTATGAACTATATGAACGTACTGAGCGATTTTGAGATAAGGGTAAACAGGTACTTCCCGTTAACTGATGAACAGCTTCAGATTTCAAAGCTTGACAACCTGCTTAAGGAAAAAGATAAAATAATTGAACAGCAAGCTGCTGAAATTGAAAAGCTCTCCGGGAAAAAAGCAAAAACAAAACCCAGGGGACGGGCTGCAGTCAAAACTGAACCCAAGACTTCTTTAAAGGAACTGGCACATGAGCTGCTTACAGAATCAACCAAAAAAGAATCCGAGGAGGAAATTTCCTCCGGAACCGTAAAGCGCAAAACAAGTACATCAAAAAAGAGCGCTTCAGATAAGG
Source organism: uncultured Rikenellaceae bacterium (assembly GCA_964557905.1). Classification (GTDB taxonomy): domain Bacteria; phylum Bacteroidota; class Bacteroidia; order Bacteroidales; family VadinHA17; genus LD21. Next base: position 4,259 of record CAZLCF010000167.1, read on the forward strand.
CTGTTACAAAGAAACCTGCAGCAAAGAAAACTGCTGCTAAAAAAACTTCTTCAAAAAGAAGTGTGAGAAAGGTCAAAAAATAGACTATTAAAATCCGTATTAAATAAAGAAATTTTAAAATGAAGGTTGATTTTATTTTTGAAACCAGTTGGGAAGTATGTAATAAAGTAGGGGGTATTCATACTGTCATCTCGACTAAAGCCCTTAATATTGTTGACGAACTTGGTGATAATTATATACTTATAGGTCCTGACGTATGGAGAGAGGATGCAAAAAATCCCGAATTTATGCCGGATGAATCATTGTATGCGGAATGGAAGGGGAGGGCAGAATCAGAAGGATTAAGGGTTAAGACCGGAAGATGGAACATTGCCGGGAAACCTATTGTTATCCTTATAGATTTCACGCCATATTTTGGCCAGCAGAACGAGATCTTTGCCAAATTCTGGGAAACATACAAACTTGACAGTATTTCGGGTCAGTGGGATTATGTGGAACCTGCTCTTTTCGGATATGCGGCTGGTAAACTGATTGAGAGCTTTACGTCATTTTACCATGAGCATCATAATATAGTCGCTCAATTCCATGAGTGGATGACCGGAACAGGAATCTTGTACCTCGAAAAACTGGCTCCATGGATTGCCACCTCCTTTACCACGCATGCCACTGTTCTGGGCAGATGTATTGCCGGCAACAACAAGCCGCTCTACGGGAAAATGAAGGAGTATAATCCCGGACAAATAGCCCGTGAATTCAATATTGTTGCCAAACAATCACTTGAAAAAATATCGGCTTCCGTAGCTGATGTTTTTACAACAGTCAGTGGAATAACATCAAAGGAATGCAGCCATTTCCTGGGCAAAGATGTTGATATTGTCACTCCCAATGGTTTTGAAGACTCATTTGTTCCGGGCAGTGATGTTTTTCAGGAGAGAAGGAATGCCGCCAGGGCAAAGCTGAAAAGCGTTGCAGAAACAATCCTTGGCTATAAGCTTTCGGAAAATTGCGTGCTTGTGGCTAACAGCGGAAGATATGAATTCAGAAACAAGGGAGTTGATATTTTTATTGATTCACTTGGACAGCTGAACAGGAAGGATAACATTGAAAAAGAATGTGTTGCATTCATACTGATGCCTGCATATCATAAAGGTCCCCGCCAGGATCTGATTGATATTCTGTATAATAACGGACCGGCCAACGGAGGAGACCGGTACCTCACCCACAGCCTTCACTATCCCGGAACCGATCCGGTGCTCCAGCGGATTCATACCAATAACCTTAACAATGATCAGAAATCGAAAGTCAAGATAATCTTTGCACCATCCTACCTGAATGGTAATGACGGAATATTCAATATACCTTATTACGATCTTTTGATCGGCTTCGATCTGTCTGTATTTCCATCATATTATGAGCCCTGGGGATATACACCCCTTGAAAGCCTTATGTTCTCAATTCCTACGGTAACAACTTCACTTTCGGGATTTGGACTCTGGGTGCGGGATTATTTCAAAGAACCGGGTAATGGCATAGCCGTGATTGAAAGGACTGATGACAATGAAAATAAAGTTGTCACGGAAATAAAGGATTTCATATCGATGTTTATCAGGCTTCCCGAAAACGAGATACAGGAGGCGAGAAAAAAAGCTCATGAAATTTCCAGGATCGCGATGTGGGACAGCCTTGTTGAACATTATTTCAAAGCCTGTGAAATTGCTCTTGAACACAGCAGTGCCAGGAGGGAAGAACCGAGAGAATTTATAAGGTTTGTCGAAGCTGCAGGAATACCTGTCCGGAAACCTCACCAGGTGCCAGTTTGGAAAGATATATATGTTCAGAGTGATGTACCTGAAAAACTCGCGTCTCTTAAGTTGCTGGCAAATAATTTATGGTGGTCATGGAACACAGATGCTGAATCCTTATTCAAAAGAATGGATCCTTCTCTCTGGGAAGATGTAAAACACAATCCGAAACTGCTTCTCGAAAAAATTGATTATAAACGGCTTCTGGTTCTCGAAGATGATGAAGAGTTTGTTGCAGACCTCGAAAAGGTAGATAAACAATTTAAGGAATACATTAATCGGCCGGATAATCCTGAAAAACCATGTATTGCTTATTTCAGCATGGAATTTGGAATACATCCGTGCCTGAAAATATATTCAGGCGGACTGGGGCTTCTTGCCGGTGACTATCTCAAGGAAGCAAGCGATTCAAATATTAATATAATAGGTATAGGACTTCTTTACAGGTTTGGCTATTTCAGACAAAAACTGGGACCAAAGGGAGAACAGCTTGAAGTTTATGAAGCTGAAGATTTTTCGCGGCTTCCTATCAATCCTGTTAAGGATTCAAATGGCAATCATCTGAATGTGTCCCTGGCATGGCCGGGAAGAACTGTAAAAATACGTGTATGGGAAGCCATGATCGGAAAAGTCCGGCTTGTGCTTCTGGATACCGATTTTGATGATAATACACCCGAGGACCGGACTGTTACACACTATTTATATGGCGGTGATAATGAGAACAGATTGCGGCAGGAGCTTATTCTTGGAATAGGAGGGATCAGAGCACTGGTTTCCATGGGATTGAAACCCGATATCTACCATAGTAATGAAGGCCATTCAGCTTTTATAAGCCTTGAAA
>CAZLCF010000168.1:0-6888 GCA_964557905.1 uncultured Rikenellaceae bacterium
AAGCCGAATAGTGTCTCCTCTTTCCCTTGTTGCCACCCAGTCATCGTTTGCGGTTATTCTATATCTCACATCAAGTGCCCTGAGAACTTCATTTATGTCTGCCCTGTATCCGTTGCCAGCTTCCGGTACTGAAGGTTTACTGTTGTCTGTGACTTCATTCCTGTAATCCTTGAAGAAATTTGTCGCATAGATCTTGTCGGAGATCTCCTTGAATACGGATCCTGCAACGAGGTTGCCGTAATAGACTCCGTTGGAGGGGGCATTTACGACAACAATACATGAATAAAGAGGATTTTCTGCAGGGAAATAACCTGCAAAAGAGGCCTGATAGGATATTCTTGAGCCTGACCGGTACCCGGATTTACCCATTGCAATCTGTGCCGTGCCGGTCTTTCCTGCAATTTTGTAATTAGCATTTCTCAGGTTTATTGCCGTTCCATGTTCAACAACTCCCTCCATCATTTTCTTTGCCTTTTTTATTGTTGACCGTGATGCTATGGAATTGATTATCACATCCGGTTCATAACGCTTTATCACGGTCCCGTTTCGCATTATTGCCGTGACGAATCTTGGCTTCATCATTCTCCCGTTATTTGCTACTGCATTATAGAATGTCAGGAGCTGGAGGGGTGTCATCTGCACTTCGTATCCGTGAGACATCATCGGCAGTGAAAGTCCTGACCAGAGCTTGTCCCCCGGATATCTTATCAGGGGTACGCCTTCACCTTTAAGCTGGATGTCAAGTTCTTTGTTCAGCTTCATTGCATACAGCCGGTTGACAAAGGCTTTGGGATTATTCTTGTAATGTTCTGTTATAAGCTTTGAGGTTCCCACGTTTGAGGATTTCTCAAACACTTGTTTTACGGTTAGTTTGCCGTAACCTTCTTCCCGGGTATCTTTTATGACCTTGTTATAAAATCTGACGCTTCCTGTACCTGTATCCACGATATCACCTGTATCAATTACACCATCCTCAAGCGCCGCCATGAGGACGGGAAGCTTAAAGGTTGAACCCGGTTCCGTACTTTCGGCAATAGCATAGTTATACGATTCATGATACCTCCCGTCATCACCCTGTTCCAGGTTCGCTATTGCCCTGATGTCGCCAGTTGCTACTTCCATGACTATTGCACAGCCATGATGAGCATCATGTTTTTTCAGTTGAGTCATTAGTGCTGCTGACGCAACATCCTGTAAATCAATATCTATAGTTGTGACAACATCATTGCCGTCTTTGGGTTCAACGCTGCTGGCCACGTCGACTGTTATCCAGTCGCCTCCCGTAAGTCTTTGTTTTATTACTACCCCGTTCTTTCCGGCAAGGTCTTTGTCAAACGAGCCTTCTATTCCGACTTCCGTACCTTCGTCACCCAGGTTCAGGTAGCCTATCGTACGGGCAGCAAGCTCGCTGTTCGGGAGTATTCTTCTGTTTTCCGCCTGGGCAACCATTCCTCCTTTATATTGCCCCTCTCTGAAAATAGGCAGTTCCCTGAGCTTTTTAAGTGTTTCGTAATCCACCCTGCGTTTGATAAGGAAATAGCGGTCGCTTCTTTTCCTTGCTTCAGTTATCACTGCCTTCCATCCGGCGGCTGATCTCTCTCCCAGAAGTTTTGCGAGGCCTGCTGAAAGACCATTGATTCCTTTTGACCATGTCCCTGCCGACATCCCTGTGCTTCTGGTGTCCATGTAAATTGTGTAGTAGGGAACAGAGCTGGCGAGAAGACGGCCGTCATGGGCAAGAATATCTCCCCTGTTTGCAGGCATTTCGGCTGTTTTGTAAACGAATTTCTCACTCATGGCTGACCATTTGCCATGCTGAACTATCTGAAGTATCAGGATACGGACAATTATGGCGACAGCAATAATGATCAGTGCAAAATACACTATGCCGCTCCTCCAGACTATTTCATCCCTTACTGCCATTCCCCGACTATTTATCTACCAATAACTTATATGGTGGCTTTTTCAGTTCTTCAAGATTCAGCCCTTTTTCTTTTACCAGTCTGTATACCTCTGATTGCCGGCTTATGTACATCAGGCTGGCTGAGGTGGAAAGCGATTCCGCCCTGAGCTCCTTAACCTCCCGCTGGAGCCGGGTAGTTTCCCTGGTAATTTTTTCAGCATGAAACCTGTTGCCGATATAGATCGCCGCCAGAAGAGTAATAAGCAGGACATACCACAGGTTCTTGAGAATTATTTTCTCCGTTATCATGCTGCCGCTCAGCAGCTCTTTAATGAAACTGCCTGTTTTAGCCTGTTTTTTCTTATTTTCTCCGGTTTCTGCCATCACTCATATCTTTTCGGCCACTCTTAATCTTGCGCTTCTTGCCCGGTTGTTCCTTGCAATCTCTTCAGCTCCCGGCGTAATACCCTTCCTGGTTATCATCCTGAACGGAGTTTCAGGATTACCGTAAAAATCCTTCTTCCCTGTACCTTCAAAATTCCCGGTGCGGATGAAGTTCTTTACAACCCTGTCTTCAAGCGAATGATAGGTTATAATTACCAGCCGGCCTCCGATGTTTAGCATATCAAGTGCCTGAAGGAGCATTTCCTTGAGATATTCGATCTCATGATTCACTGAGATCCTGAGAGCCTGGAATACTTTTGCATAGAATTTATGTTCCTGTCCCGGAGGTGTCAGCTTCCTGACCGCTGAAACCAGGTCACCGGTTGTTTTGACTGGTTTTTCTTTTCTTGCCGATACTAATTCCCTGGCAATTTTCCTTGAATTCTTAAGTTCCCCGTAATTGAAAAAAATATCAGCAAGCAAAGATTCGTCAAGAGTCTGAATGAGGTCCGCAGCAGTAAGGGTGCCGCTTTTATTCATTCTCATATCCAGGGGGGCATCATGTCTGAAGGTGAACCCTCTTCCGGGTTCGTCAAACTGATGGAATGATACTCCAAGATCAGCGATCAGGCCATCAATTGATTTTATCCCGTTATATAGAAGATTGTTCTTCAGGAATCTGAAGTTCTGGTTGAGAAAGATGAATTTATTATCGTCCGGGGCATTTATTTCTGCATCTTCATCCTGATCAAAAGCGATAAGTTTACCTGTTGTAAGCCGTTTCAGAATTTCCATTGAATGCCCTCCTCCGCCGAAGGTTACATCGACATATATGCCGTCAGACCGGATATTCAGCCCTTCTATACTCTCATCCAGCAGTGCGGATATATGATAAACCATTATTCGTCAGGCTCATTAATACTGCCGCCCATAAGTTTTTCAGCCAGGCTGGCAAAATCTTCTGCAGGCATATCGAGCCTTTCATAAACATCTGCTGCCCATATCTCTATTCTCCCGTCCTGGCCAGCCAGAACTACATCCCTTTCTGCCCCGATAATATCGAGGAGTCTTTTAGGTATCAGCATGCGGTTATTACTGTCAAGGGTAAGTTCCGCAGTGCCCTTGAAAAAATTTCTCAGGAACATATTATGTTCGCGGTTGTAGGGATTCATCTTTCTCCTGATCTTCACCAGCTGCCTGTTCCAGTCTTCAAGCGAATAAAGCACAAGACAGTTTTCGAAGATATCCTTCCGGACCACAAAATGGTCGCGTGCATCAGCAGGCATCTGTTTCTTGAATGCCATAGGAAGAATGATCCTTCCCTTGGCATCAACCTTGCACGTATAATCACCAATAAATGTGGCCATAATCCCTTTTCAGCATATAAAAAAGTAAAGTAAGTAAAAAATATCCACTTACCCCCACTTTCCTCCACTTTTTTTATTTTTTTGTTGATAACTTTTTAGGGGGCATTTACCCACGATCTGAGTCTCTCTTTATTGCTGGACAATTACTAAATGGATTTGGAATCACATGGACTCAATCCCTGCTCCACTCTCTGGATTTGCATGTACTCACCCCCAACCCCCTCTCTACTTCGTAAAGAGGGGGAATGTATTCATATACAACATTTTAAGCCCTCCTCTTTGCTTCAGTGTAAGGACCATATACATAGTTTACAGGGGGTGAGTACCTGCAGATAGATTGGGATTAAGGGAGTAAGTACGTGTGATCCAAAAAAATCATAAATTTGCCCCTCTCAATTAATTAACAGACTTAATGGATCAGTCTTTAGAAAAAAATAGCTTTCAGAAAATTGATGTCGGGGAAGTTCTCAGATCAAAAAATCCTTCCCTGGCAAAAGTTGTTCCGTCTTTCGTCATTAACTATCTGAAAAGGATTGTACACCAGGACGATATAAATGAAATACTAAAAAGGTATGGTCATTTGAAAGACGCTGAATTTATAGGTGCAGCGCTGGATTTCTTTGAAATAAAATATACTGTTTCTGGCAGGGAATACATACCCTCGGAAGGCAGATATTTCTTTGTTTCAAATCATCCCCTTGGAGGTCTTGACGGACTGGTTTTTATTTATGAGTTATCCAAATACTTCAAAGGAATAAAATTCCCGGTCAATGATATCCTGATGAATATTGAGAATCTCTCCGGTATTTTCTTACCGGTCAATAAGCACGGGGCGCAGGCAAAAGATGCTATCAGGTCGCTTGAGGTCGCTTATGCTTCCGACAGCCAGATACTATATTTTCCTGCAGGTTTATGCTCACGTAAAAGAGGAGGTGTTATTAAAGATCTTGTCTGGCATAAAAGCTTTATATCCAAGGCAATAGAACATAAGCGAGATATTGTTCCCGCTTTCTTTTCAGGGAAAAATTCGAATTTCTTTTATAACCTTGCAAATTTCAGGACTTTCCTGGGAATTAAATCGAATTTTGAGATGCTCTACCTTCCTGATGAAATGTTCAGGCAGAAGGAGAAAAAGATCTCACTTGTTTTTGGCAAGGTTATCCCCTGGCAGACCTTTGATCATTCTAAATCACCTCTCGAATGGGCTGACTGGGTGAAATCAAGATCATACGAACTTGAATCGTTAATCGTATAATATAGACGGAATAAAAAAAATACTAAATTTGCATCCGCCTTTTTGAATAAAATATTCGAAAAACGATTCACATCCCATGGAAATGGAACCAATTGTTGCTCAGCAGCCCCTGGACCAGATAATGGCAGAGCTCACACAGGATAAGCTTCTCCGTAAAACAAATAATGGGGGTAATGAGGTTTATATTTTTGATAATAACACTTCTCCCGTTCTTATGCGCGAGGTTGGCAGGGTAAGGGAGATCACTTTTCGTCATGCGGGAGGAGGAACAGGTCATTCAATCGATATAGATAATTTTGATACAGTAAAGGAAGACCCTCAGAAACAGCTGATCGTCTGGGATCCGGATAACAGGGAGATCGTTGGAGGATATCGTTTTTATTTCCCTCCTAAAGGATGTACACACTGTGATATCACCAAGCTAGCTTCATCCACATATTTCAAATTTTCTGACAAATTCATATCCAAATATTTTCCCCATATGATGGAGCTTGGGCGTTCGTTCGTGCATCCTGATTATCAGTCAAAAGCTATGGGAAGAAAAAGCCTTTATGCACTGGACAACATATGGGATGGACTGGGTGCGTTATTCATTGAAAATCACTATATTAAATATCTTTTCGGAAAGGTTACAATGTATCCGCATTTTAACCAGAAAGCCAGGAATATGATCCTCTTTTTTCTTAAAAATCATTTCGGCGATTCTGATAATCTGGCTGTTCCCATTGAACCGGCTAATATTGATCTCCATGAAGAGGAAATGAAAAAGCTTTTCAAAAGCTGGCGCTATAAGGAGAATTACAAGACACTTTCTGCAGAAGTCAGGAAGCTCGGGGAGAACATCCCCCCGCTTATAAATGCATATATGAATCTCTCACCGACGATGCTCACTTTCGGTACTTTTATCAATCATCATTTTGGCAATGTCGAAGAGACAGGCATTATGATAACATTGAGGGATATATATGTGCAAAAAATCAACAGGCACCTCGCTTCCTACAAAAAGGATTTCATTATCACATGGTTCTCACATGATCATCAATAAGCCCTTACATTCTTCCCTTCAATATAGTTAATGAATGACTGGTTAGCCACCTTATTGCCTCCGGGAGTAGGATAGTTCCCTGTAAAATACCAGTCTCCCGTATGACCGGGGCATGCTTCATGTAATCCTTCGATTGACTGGAATACTATAGCTACATCAGCATTTATCCCTTCAGTCTTAAGCATTGAGGAAATCTTGCCTGAAATCTCATCAGTACAAAACGGCTTATATATCTCCCTGACCAGGTTTCTAATCTCTTCAGCGGGTTTCTGTATTTCAGTTCTGGCATCTCCATAGATCTTATTTATCAATGAAGCCCTGCCGCTTTCGTTCAATAATTCAATTGCTGCCCTGAATGCAATAAAATCACCAAGTTTTGCCATATCGATCCCATAGCAGTCAGGGTATCTGAGCTGCGGAGAAGATGATACTATTACGATTTTCTTTGGATCAAGCCTGTCGAGGATTTTAATAATGCTTCTCTTAAGTGTCGTGCCCCTTACAACTGAATCATCAATAATCACAAGATTATCAATGCCTCTTCTTATAACCCCATAGGTTACATCATATATATGTCGTACAAGATCATCCCTGCTTTTGTCCTCCGTTATAAATGTCCTCAGCTTTGCATCCTTGACAGCTATCTTTTCCACCCGGGGTCTCTGGTTTATTATCTTTTCAAGCTCTTCCCTTGACAGTGTTTTGCCTTTTTGAATTATTGTATTTACCCGGGACTGGTTAAGATAATTTTCCACTCCCTTTATCAGGCCGTAAAAAGCACTTTCAGCAGTGTTTGGAATATATGAGAATACCGTATTCTCAAGATCATAATCAACCGCTTTCAGGACAGAATGAGTCAGTAATTCACCAAGCTTTTTCCTTTCCCTGTAGATCTCCTTATCGGTTCCCCTGGAAAAATATATCCTTTCAAAGG
>CAZLCF010000169.1:0-6765 GCA_964557905.1 uncultured Rikenellaceae bacterium
CATTGACAGATCTGTTGGCAAGCTTTGAATCAATTTCGACAAGCTCTTTTTTCTCACGCATCAGCTTCAGAAAGTCAGAAGCAGAGAGAGGTTCAAGTCCTTTATGCTTGCGATGTTCATTAACTGCGGTTTTCATGAAGTTGACCATGCTCACTCCCGGTATTTCGATCGGGTACTGAAATCCGAGGAATATACCTTCCTTGGAGCGGTCCTCAGCAGCCATTTCAAGAAGGTTTTTCCCAAGATATGTAACGGTTCCCTCAGTTACCTCGGCAAATTCCCGTCCGGCCAGTACTGCAGCCAGGGTGCTTTTGCCTGATCCGTTCGGTCCCATTATGGCGTGGATCTCTCCTTGTTTAACCTCAAGACTGATCCCTTTCAGAATGATCTTTCCGTCAATGGCAGCTTTTAAATTCTTAATAACCAACATTATTTTTGACTTTTGACTTTTGACTAAATTTATCCTACACTGCCTTCAAGGCTTATCTGCAGAAGCTTCTGTGCCTCAACTGCGAATTCCATTGGCAGTTTATTTATCACTTCCCTTGCATACCCATTTACAATGAGTGCTACTGCATCTTCTGTTGAAATGCCTCTCTGGTTGCAATAAAATATCTGATCCTCCCCAATTTTTGAGGTTGTTGCTTCGTGCTCAACTATGGCACTCTGGTTATCAACCTCAAGGTATGGAAAAGTATGTGCCCCGCATTTATCTCCCAGAAGCAGTGAATCGCACTGTGAAAAATTCCTTGCTCCTGTTGCATTCTTCAGGACCTTCACCAGTCCCCTGTAGCTGTTCTGTCCCTTCCCTGCGGATATCCCTTTTGATACAATTGTGCTTTTTGTGTTCTTCCCGATATGTATCATCTTGGTACCGGTATCTGCCTGCTGGTGATGATTGGTGACTGCAACGGAATAAAATTCTCCTGTTGAATTATCTCCGCGAAGAATGCATGACGGATACTTCCATGTTATAGCTGATCCGGTCTCTATTTGTGTCCAGGAAATCTTTGAATTCTCACCCCTGCATAATCCTCTCTTTGTCACAAAATTGAATATTCCTCCCTTCCCTTCCTTATTGCCGGGGTACCAGTTCTGAACTGTGGAGTATTTAACCTCGGCATTATTTTCTGCAATAATTTCAACTATTGCAGCATGAAGCTGGTTTTCGTCCCTCATCGGAGCAGTGCATCCTTCGAGATAGCTCACGTAGCTTTCCTCATCGGCAACAAGAAGCGTTCGTTCGAACTGACCGGTATTGGCAGCATTTATCCTGAAATAGGTTGAAAGCTCCATCGGGCATCTTACTCCTTTTGGAATATAGCAGAATGAGCCATCGCTGAAAACCGCCGAATTAAGGGAGGCAAAGAAATTATCGGTATAAGGGACCACGGTGCCCATATATCTTTTTACAAGATCAGGGTATTCTTTAACGGCATCGCTGAACGAACAGAATATGATCCCCGATTCGGCCAGGGTTTCCCTGAATGTTGTTTTAACTGATACTGAGTCCATTACCGCATCAACTGCGACACCTGTCAGGTGCTTTTGCTCTTCAAGAGGTATTCCCAGCTTGTCAAAAATCTTTTTAAGCTCGGGATCAATTTCATCAATACTTTCAAGAGATGGTTTCTGTTTCGGAGCAGCATAATATATTATGTCCTGGTAATCAATAGGCGGAATTTTCAGGTTTGCCCATTCCGGCATTTTCATTGTCTGCCAGTGGCGGAATGCTTTCAGGCGGAATTCAAGGAGCCAGTCCGGTTCCTTTTTCTTCTTAGATATGGTCCGGATAATATCTTCGTTAAGGCCTTTGGGAATCTGTTCCATTTCAATATCGGAATAGAAGCCGTACTTGTAGTCCCCCGAGGTTACATCGTTGATTATCTTATCCTGGTCCTTCGCCATTTATATGTAAAATCTTATACCTTTTTATATAATAACAACCGGAATAATCTATTGTTAATTATATTTAATCTAAATAAACATGCAAAATTATTAAAAATATTAAGATTCCAAGAATGATCAGTACTCAAATTTACAAGTCTATCAGTGTATGATAAAAATTATCAAAACATGACAGTATTCATAAGTGCAAACATTAAAATATTCCTAAATTGGCGCGCTGTTAAATAAATAACTGCAGCAGTAAAAAACCAGATTATGAACAGATTTCCCGGGAATTTCCTTTTAAAAAACTGCAAGAAATTATTTCTTCTCATACTTGTAATGTTATCACCTGTCTGTTTATTTGCCTCCGGAGGAGAGGTTCCCTCCATTGGTCCTGTGCGAGTCGAATTCATAATTTTCGGATTGATACTGCTCGGAGTGGCGCTGTTTCACAAACAGACCTTCCGGGTTGCAGTTATCGGACTGACGGTTTTACTTATTTTCAAGTTCATCTTTGATCCCGGTTTTCACCTCTTCGAGCATTTTTTCGGGACAACTCCGTTCGGAGAACAGCTCATGGATAAAGAGCTGAGGCAGGGCGAATGGGGTATAATTCTGAATCTTCTTGGATTGCTGCTTGGATTTGCAGTACTTTCCAAGATATTTGAGGAATCAAATGTTCCTGAAATCCTTCCAAGATATCTGCCGGACGACTGGAAAGGCCCTTTCCTGCTTCTGATCTTTGTATTTATTCTTTCATCATTCCTTGACAATATAGCAGCTGCACTCATCGGGGGAACAATAGCCCTTGTGGTCTTCAAGAACAAAGTACATATAGGATATATAGCGGCGCTTGTTGCTGCCAGCAATGCTGGCGGAAGCGGAAGTGTTGTAGGTGATACAACAACCACGATGATGTGGATTGACGGAGTTGCGGCATTTAATGTCCTCCACGGTTATGTAGCAGCAGTTGTGGCCCTGTTCTTTTTTGCCTGGTTTGCCTCGCACCAGCAGGATAAGTACCAGAGGATCCAGAAGGATACCACTGTTGATGTTAAAATTGACTGGCTTAAGATTGTACATGTTGTTCTGATTCTTGCAGGTGCAATAATCTCGAATATCTTATATGATATGCCTGCGCTTGGTGTTTGGATTGCTATAGTTTTAGGGATGATTCTGAGACCTGTTCCGTGGAAAGAGGTCCCGGGTGCATTAAAAGGAACTATTTTTCTTCTTTGCCTTGTTACATGTGCATCTTTAATGCCGGTTGAAGAATTGCCTAATGCCTCATGGGTAACTGCCTTCTTCCTCGGATGCCTGTCGGCAGTTTTCGATAATATCCCGCTCACAAAGTTATGTCTTGACCAGGGTCATTACGACTGGGGAATGCTTGCATATACCGTCGGTTTCGGAGGATCAATGATATGGTTTGGGTCTTCAGCAGGTGTTGCAATAACAAACAAATTCCCTGAAGCACGGAACGTTATTCTCTGGGTAAAAAAAGGATGGTATATAGCAGCTGCTTATGTCCTGGGCTTTTTTGTCTTATACTTTCTGCTCGGATGGGAACCCGCTGATAACAATGAGCATAAGGTCATAAATTGCCCTGTTCCGGGATGTCCTATGGCCGGGCAGGGCGAAACGGGAACAGGTTCTGTGAGTTATTTTGAGATTAAAGATCATAAATAAAATATTGTACTTTTATTCACCTAATGCTAAGCGTAGTTTGTAACTACGCTTTTTTATAAACTAAAATCTTACCTTTATTACCTAAAACAATTATTCATAAAATGAAAAAATTGCTTATCATATCACTATTTTGTTTATCAACAGTCTTGTATATTTCTGCCGACACTGAAAAGGATATCAAAGCTGCGCTTAAGCATGTCACCGTTTATCCCGACAGGGCGCAGTTAACCCATGAGACATCCGTGGAAATCCCCGCTGGCAAGACGCTCCTGAAACTGGGCGGACTCTCGCCATACATTGACGCCCAGAGCATACAGGTAAAAGGATACGGAGATTTTACGATCCTTTCGGTCAATCATCAGAATAATTATCTCGAAAATCTCGAGGAGCAACCGGAAATAAAAAGCATCCGGAACCAGATAGAAGCCTTACAGCTCAAGGTGGAGGATGAAAAGGCTGCCATAAGCGTCCTGAAGGAAAAAGAGGCTTTTCTGGTCGCCAACAGGGCAATCCTTGTTAAGGAAACAGCATTCTCGGTTGAGCAGCTAAAGAGCGTTATGGACCTGTATACAAATAATATGGATCAGGTAACGACATCGATCCTTAAGAAGAACAGGCTCATAAAGGATTATGAAAAGCAGATTGCCGCCCTTCAGAAGCAGATATCTGACAGGATTGGAAAACAGCAGCTTCCATCAGGAGAAATATCAGTATCGGTAAGCTCTGAAAAAACAGTCACAGCAAAACTGACATATGCCTATGTGGTTTCAAATGCCGGATGGTATCCTTCATACGATATCAGGGTGGATGACATTACAGAACCTGTAAATATTTTCTACAAGGCCAATCTCTTTCAGAATACAGGTACTGAGTGGAAAGATGTGAAACTGAGCTTTTCAAATGCTACACCCTGGATTGCCGGCAATGTACCTGTACTTTATCCGTGGTTTATTGATTTTTTCACACCCATGCCGATAATAAGAACTAAATCTGCGGGCGCAGCAAAAAACCAGGCTCCGATGGTAATGGAAATGGCCGTTGCTGATGCTGTAAAAGAAGAAGAGGCCGCTTATGTTGGGGTTGAGAAACAAGTGGGTGAAACGACAATATCATTTGATGTTGCGGTACCATATACAATTGAATCCGATGGTAAAGTTCAGACAATCGAGATCCAGCGGACGACAACCAATGCGGAATATAAATATATGGCAGTACCTAAGCTTTCACCTCATGCCTATCTTACAGGTAACATAACCAACTGGGCAGAACAGAGCCTCCAGAGCGGGGAAGCCACTCTCTATTTTGAAAACACCTACGTAGGCAAGTCGGATCTTAATGTAAACCAGCTGACCGATACACTCATTCTTTCACTTGGAACGGATAACAGCATACTTGTTAAGAGAGAAAAACGGCAGGATTTCACCAGCAAAAAAGTGATCGGCACAAACAAGACCGAGACATATTCTTTTCTCATTACGATCAGGAACAATAAGTCGAGCCAGATAAAGATCACATTAAAGGACCAGATACCGGTATCGTCGAACAGCGGGATAACAGTTGAAGCAATTGAACTTACGGGAGGCAGGCATAACCAGCAAACAGGCGAGATCAGATGGGATCTTGAGATAAAGCCGCAGGAAACAAAGCAGATTATCCTTACCTATTCAGTTAAGTATCCGAAAGATAAAAATGTTATTCTTGAATAAAATCCCACATTAGTGAAAATCCTTGGGAATCTTATCTGGCTTATTTTCGGTGGTATTGTAATTGCTGTTGAGTATTTCATTGGCAGTATTGCTCTTATGGTAACAATCGTTGGGATCCCGTTCGGCATCCAGACTATGAAAATGGGAGCCCTGGCAATATGGCCTTTCGGAAGAGATACCCGTGTTCATTCAAGAGCCTCGGGATGTCTTTATATTTTAATGAACGTGCTCTGGCTGATCTGCGGTGGAATATGTATTGCAATCACTCATGCTTTGTTCGGATTACTGCTGTGTATTACAATAATTGGAATTCCATTTGGCATGCAGCATTTCAAGCTTACAGCCGTTGCTCTGAATCCGTTTGGGAGGGATATTGTAAATGTATGAAGAAAGGGATTTATCTTGGTCCTCTGATGATGCCTCTTTCGGATTTTCTAATGAAGTCTATGATATAATCCCTGTCGGCTGATGGTTTGAACTCTTTTTCCACATGCTCTAGCGCTTGCGAGATATTCATTCCATTCTGGTATATGATCCTGTAAATATTATGGATCTCGTCAATCCTTTCTTTTTCAAATCCGCGCCGTGTCAGTCCAACCGTATTAAGCCCCAGATAACAAAGCGGATCTCTGTCAGCTTTAATGAAGGGAGGAACATCCGTTCGTACTTTTGCAGCACCTCCTATTATCACGTGTCCTCCTATTCTGACAAACTGATGAACCAGGTCACTTGCACTGAGTATTGCCCATTCATCGACTTTTACTTCACCGGCAAGACCTGAAGCGTTGCCCAGGATGCAATTATTTCCTATATAGCAATCATGACCAACGTGTGAGTAAGCCATAAGCAGGCAGTTTTCTCCAACGATTGTTTTACCTGAAGCTGCAGTACCACGATTTACTGTTACCCCTTCACGCAAAGTTGTTTTATCGCCTATTTCTGCCGTTGTATCTTCTCCCCTGAACTTAAGATCCTGTGGTATTGCTGATACAACAGCGGTTGGAAATATCCTGCAATTCTTTCCTATTCTTGCTCCGTCCATTATAACCGCGTTCGGACCTATCCATGTCCCATCGCCAATAACTACATTGGCGGCGATATAAGCAAACGGTTCAACTGTCACATTTTCGCTTATCCTGGCATCGGGATGAATATATGCTGATTTCGATATCATTGAATTCCTATTTATTTTTGACTATCTGTGCTGTCATTTCGCCTTCAACGACCAGGTTATTTCCAACAAATGCCTGTCCGTACATCGCTACTATTCCCCGGCGCATCGGCTCGATAAGTTCCATCTTAAGGATGACGGTATCACCGGGAACGACTTTGTGCTTGAATTTGAGCTTATCAATCTTCAGAAAATATGTTGAATATTTTCCCGGTTCATCAATATTATGCAGAACAAGGATACCTCCTGTTTGTGCAAGGGCTTCAACAAGCAGAACTCCCGGCATTACAGGTTCATCGGGAAAATGGC
>CAZLCF010000170.1:0-6745 GCA_964557905.1 uncultured Rikenellaceae bacterium
ACTCAATGGTCATTAAAAAGAACAATAATTGGATTATTTTTGTCTAAAACTATCCATCATGAGCTTTACAGAGTTTCCTTCCAGGCTTCTGGAAAATGCAGTAAACGCATTTGCATCTCTTCCCGGGATCGGAAGGAAAACAGCTTTCCGGCTGGTAATGAACCTGTTAAGAAGAGATCCTGAAGAAGTCAAAAGATTCGGGGAAAGCATCCTTAAACTGCATGAAGGGATCCATTATTGCAAGGTATGCAATAACATTTCCGATACCGAGATCTGCAATATCTGTAATGATGAGAAACGGGACCAATCAGTTATTTGTGTCGTGGAAAACATCCAGGATGTAATGGCTGTTGAAAATACGCATCAGTATAAGGGATTGTATCATGTGCTTGGAGGGATAATATCCCCCATTGACGGGATTGGTCCTTCGGATCTGAAGATCGACTCCCTGGAGGAAAAAGTAAAAGCCGGCGGAATAAAGGAAATAATACTCGCCCTGAGTGCAACCATGGAAGGAGACACAACTAATTATTATCTTTATAGGAAACTGAGCAATTATAATACCCTGATTACAACTCTCGCAAGAGGTGTTGCAATCGGTGATGAGCTTGAGTATACCGATGAAATAACACTCGGACGGGCAATAAATAACCGAAATCCCTACCAGCAATGATGACATCTGTAAATAAATTCCTCTCAAATTCAGGCAAGAGCATGAAACGCTCTGCAATAAGGGAGATACTTAAACACCTTCAAAATCCTGACATGATCTCTTTTGCCGGCGGACTTCCTGCTCCGGAAACATTTCCGGTTGACGACCTGAAGGAAATAGTACTTGAGGTGCTTGAAAAAGATGGGGCAAACGCACTCCAGTACGGAACAACCGAAGGTGATACTCTCCTTCGCAAAATGCTGGTCAAAAAACACAAAAGCGACGGATTGAACATTAATATCAATAATATCATTATAACTACAGGATCCCAGCAGGCCCTGGATCTTATCGGAAGAATATTTATTGACAGTGGCGATTATGTGCTCTGCGGACTTCCATCATACCTGGGTGGTCTTAATGCCTTTACGGCTTACGGGGCAAAGCTGAAAGGCATAACACTTGATGAAGAGGGTATGAAACCGGATGAGCTTGAGGAGACCATCATCAGTCTTAAGGAGCTTGGCAGAAAAATTAAATTTGTATATATCATACCTGATTTTCAGAATCCGGCAGGGATCACACTTCCGGAAGAGAGAAGGATAAGAATCATTGAAATAGCAGAAAAGTACGACCTCCTGATAGTTGAGGACAGTCCTTACCGAGATGTGCGTTTCAGCGGGGAGTCTCAACCTTTAATATACCAGCTCGATAAGACAGGAAGAGTAATAACATTATGTACCTTCTCTAAGATTCTTGCCCCGGGATTCAGGGTCGGATGGATAATCGGCAATCCTGAAATACTCGACAGGATAGTAATGGCAAAACAAACGGCTGACCTTTGCACATCTGCATTTGTTCAGAAGATAATTGCCAGTTATCTTGAAAAGGGGCTGCTGGAAAAGAACCTCAGGAAGACAATTGCTCTTTATAGTGAAAGACGCAATCATATGATAAAATGCTTCAGAAAATATATGCCCGCTGGTGTGACATGGACAGAACCCGAAGGCGGTCTGTTCTTGTTCGTGACCCTTCCTTCCGGCATTGATGCCGACAGGATCTTCAAAAAAGCCATAACAAAAAATGTTGCATTTGTATCGGGATCGACATTTTTCTGCAATGATTCCGGACATAATACAATGCGTATCAACTTTTCATATTCAAAACCTGAAGTTATTGAAGAAGGAATTAAACGTCTTGCACAGGTGATTGAAGAAGAATTAACTGGTAGATAATATACATGGAACTCTCCGTCATCGTTGTCAGCTACAATGTAAGGCATTTCCTGGAACAATGTCTTTCTTCAGTCCGGAAAGCTTCTAAAAATATTGAAACTGAGGTATTTGTTGTTGACAACAATTCAGCAGACGGCTCATGTTCATTGGTAAGAAGCGAATACCCTGAAGTAAAGCTTATAATGAACCATGAAAACAGAGGTTTTTCTGCCGCTAATAACCAGGCTTTAAAGCTTGCTGAAGGAAGGTTTATCCTGATCCTCAACCCTGATACTATAGTCGAAGAGGATACATTTCAAAGATGCATCAGTTTTATGGAAAGCCACCCTGATGCAGGGATTGTCGGAGTAAGAATGATCGATGGAAAAGGCAGGTTCCTTCCTGAATCAAAAAGAGGAATCCCTACACCGGAAACGGCTTTCTTCAAGATGATAGGACTTTCAAATCTTTTTCCCAGGTCGGAGCGCTTCAACAGGTATTATCTTGGCCATCTTGACAACACGAAAACAACAAAGGCTGATATCATTTCCGGGGCTTTCATGTTTATCCGCCGGGAAGCATTCCTTAAAACAGGCTTTCTGGATGAGGAGTTTTTCATGCATGGCGAGGATATTGATTACTGTTACAGAGTATTGCAGAAAGGATTCAGTAATTATTATTTCCCTGGAACAAATATCATACACTACAAGGGAGAAAGCACAAAACAGGAGGATCTGAATGTCTTTATTGCTCTCCATAAGGCAATGATAATATTCGTCCGTAAACATTTCAGTGATGGAAAACTAAAGAATTATATTCTCCCGGTGCAGATTGCAATAATTCTGAGGGCAGGATTTTCATTGCTTAAAAGATTCATGAAAAGAGCTTTTCTTCCCATTGCAGATGGTACCCTGATCTACCTGCTATACAGGATTATTGCCTCATTCTGGGGAACTTATAAATTCGGAACAGGGTACATATTCCCTGAAATATTCCCGGAAATAATCATTCCGGTCTATACGCTTATCATCCTTCTATCGATCGCGTTTTTATCAGGATACAGAATCCCGTCCAAAACAGAAAATGCAGCAAAGGGAGTTATAGCCGGTACGATCATTATTCTTGTTATTTATGCTCTCCTCCCTCTCAATCTGAGGTTTTCAAGAGCCATAATTATTATTGAAGGCTTAATATCCCTTCTGGTGATACCCTTATGGAGATTGCTTATCTCATGCATTTTCCCGGGAATCGCCGATAATCCGTTTTCAAAAGCGAGAAGAACCATCATCGTTGCCGATAGTGAAGGTTATTCAAAGGTAATGAATCTGATCGCCTCAACAGGAATCAGGAACTATGTTGCCGGCAGAGTCAGCCTTGACAAGGATGATATGAAGGAGGAGGTGCTGGGTAATACCGGACAGCTGAGGGAAGTAATAAAAGTTAACAAAATCAAAGAGGTGATTTTCACCACAAGCAGGATGACTGCTGCTCAAATAATTGATTCAATGCACCTTATTTCAGATTTTAACATCACTATCCGGATTGCATCAGCAGATGAAAAATATATTTTTGGCAGCAGGTATGTAAATCCGGAAAATGATTTTATCTCATTGAGTCGTCAGGTCCTTAGAAAAAGAATACAGGCCTGGTTTCAGAATCTGTACAAATAATTGTTTCAGATTCCTTCTCATAAATCAAACAATTTTCTCTTTTAAATGTTATTTGTGTAATGAAAAACATATTGTATTGATATTCGAAGCACAAGAATAACTAATAAGATCAGGGAAATGGCAAGGATGAACATACTGCTTCCCGCAATGGGAGAAGGAGTGATTGAAGCGACAATAAATAAATGGCTGGTTTCAGAGGGTACCGCCGTAAAGGAAGACGATCCACTTGTAGAAGTGGCTACAGATAAGGTCGATTCAGAAGTGCCATCTCCTGCTGAAGGAACCATAGTATCAATTATCGCCATGGAAGGTTCTGTGGTAAAGGTCGGTGAAGCATTGGCAGTAATTGAAAGCAATATTGTTTCAGTACCCGAAACGGAAAAGAATGTTGAGAAAGAAGTCAAAAGGATACGTGAGACTATTTTGGAGGTCAGAAATGAGAAAAAAGAAATTGAGGATCTTTCACACGATTTGAAAAGCCGTACACCCTCAGGAAAGTTCATCTCTCCGCTTGTCAGGAGTATTGCGGCCCGGGAGAACATAAGTTATGTCGAACTTGACGCTATCACAGGTACAGGGATGGATGGAAGAATCACTAAAGATGACATAATCAGATTCCTTGATATAAGGAAGAAGGACAGGGATGTTTTGGAATCTTTAAAAGTGAAGGAAACTTTCGGGCGACCAGAAAAAGATCAACCTACTGAAAAACAATCATCCGGTGATGAGATTATTGAGATGGACAGGGTCCGCAGGCTTATAGCCGAGCACATGGTTCTATCGAAGAAAACCTCACCCCATGTTACATCCTTTATTGATGCGGATGTAACACGGCTGGTTAACTGGAGAAACTCTGTCAAGGACAGGTTTCAGGCAACAGAGGGACAGAAGCTGACCCTTACTCCTATCTTTATTGATGCTGCTGCAAGGGCATTATATGAATTCCCGATGATAAACATCTCAGTTGACGGGAATAATATCATAAAAAAGAAGAACATAAATATTGGCATGGCTACTGCCCTTCCGGATGGCAATCTCATCGTTCCGGTCATAAAGAACGCCAATGAGAAAAGTCTCACAGGACTGGCAAAGAGTGTCAATGATCTTGCCGTGAGAGCAAGGAATAATAAGCTGAAACCCGATGAGATAACAGGCGGAACATTCACAATTACAAATTTCGGAAGCTATAATAATCTCGCCGGAACACCCATAATAAATCAGCCCCAGGCAGCTATACTGGGTATCGGGGCTGTCAGAAAGATCCCTGCAGTAGTTGAGACAACTGATGGTGACGTTATAGCTATACGTCAGATAATGATACTTTCTCTGAGCTACGATCACAGGGTTATAGACGGCGCCCTTGCAGGAAAATTCCTGAACCGGATAAAAGAGATACTCGAAAATTATTCCGGTGAAATAGTATAGTTCTTTCCTGCAATTCATTATCTTTAGCCGGTTCAGAAAAATCCTTTTACAACTTAAAAAAGGACAAAAACAATTTGTCCTTTTTTTTAATATTTCTGCTATATTAGCATTGTTAATTATTGAAGTATAAAGACATAAAACCTCCTTCCGGCATTTTGCAGGAATATGAACGTGAAGGAGTGAGGTAGTCATACGATTTATATCTGCATAAAATGATCAAAAGGCTGATTCTGCTGGCATTGCTTCTGACTTTGTTTTCGGAAAATTATTTGTTTTCACAGGCGAAAGGCGAAATAAAAATGATATATTATGAAGCCGAAAGCTATATCCTTTTTGAAGACTATGAAGAAGCCTTGCCCTCATATCAGTCACTTCTGAAATTCTTTCCAACCAATTCAAATTTTAAATACCGGCTCGGTCAGTGTTATTTAAACATACCAGGGGAAAAGGATAAAGCAATAGGTTTTCTTGAAGATGCAGTAAAGAACATCAATCCGGATTACAAGCAAGGAAAACTCAAGGAAACAGGCGCACCATATGATGCCCTGTATTACCTGGCCAATGCATACAGAATTAATAATCAGCTCGATAAGGCTATTGAAACTTACAAGCTTTTCAAAGAGAATCTTGATACCAAAATTTATGATCCGGATGTTGTTGACGAACAGATTCAGTCATGTCTCAATGCAAAAGAGCTGATGAACATGCCTCTTTTTGTAAAGGAGCAAAATCTTGGCAGCAATATAAATGAAGACAACTCTGAATTCAATCCCGTTATCTCCGATGATGAGAGAATAATGGTATATTCAAAAAACGAGGCATTTTACGATGCCATACTCTATTCAACAAGAAGCAATGGAGAATGGAACGCACCGATAAACCTGAATGAAGCTCTTAAAGTTGATCAGGATCTCTATCCTACTTCCATATCAGCAGATGGCAAGACACTTTACCTTTACAGCTCCGAGGGTTATGACGGTATAATATACTCATCATCTTACGAAAATGGAGCCTGGAGCCCGCGGGTTAAGCTGAATGACAACATCAATACAAAGTACTGGGAGTCGCATGCAACAATTTCACACGATAATAAAAAGCTCTATTTCACCAGTAACCGGAAAAGTTCCCTTGGAGAACTTGATATTTATGTTTCATCCAGGGATAGTACAGGAGACTGGGGTCCTGCGGTTAACCTGGGACCTGTGATAAATACCCGGTATCATGAGGAGACTCCCTTCCTCAGCAATAATGATAAAACCCTGTATTTCAGTTCCAGGGGTCATTTCAATATGGGAGGATATGACATCTTTTATTCGACACTGCTTGAAAACGGGGAATGGTCGGTACCGCTGAATTTAGGTTATCCGCTTAATTCAACTGATGACGATGTTTTCTTCAAGCCAATAAATGAAGGTTATGAAGGCTATATTGCCAAATACTCTCCTGATGGCTTCGGGCACCAGGATATTTACAGGGTGGAGATATTCTCTGACGAGCATCCGAGAAAATTCACCGTCAGAGGGGTTGTCACGATCGCGGACCTTCTTCACAATATGAATGACAGGATTAAAATAACCGCTCTGAACACAAAAAAATCCGATCAGGTTATTATTGTCTATTCAAATCCGGAAACGGGCGAATATGAATTACAGCTTCCCCATGGCAATTATGACGTGACATATGAGGGTTCTGGTGGTGCTAAAGTCCAGAGAAATATTGACCTCGCCCTGACCTATCCTTCCGACAGTTTTTTACTCCCGGGCACAATATTGCCGAAAACGGATTTC
>CAZLCF010000171.1:0-6739 GCA_964557905.1 uncultured Rikenellaceae bacterium
ACGAAGATTTTACCCCGGTAGCTGGCCAGATGCTTTATCTTCAGCCAAAAAGGGATAAGGCTGAACCAGGCAAGGAGATACATGTTGTAAGTGAAGGAGATACCATGTATTCGATATCTCAGTGTTATGGAATTAAAACTGATAAGCTGTACGAGATGAACCGGATGATGACAGGGGAGGAACCGGTACCGGGAGGGAAATTATGGTTAAGGACCATGAAGCCCGTTAACTGACAAGTATAGAATAGTTTGCAATTCTGAACCCGCGCAGGAATTCAACGGTATTCATCCTGTTTTTGCCTTCAATCTGAAGAATCAGGATATTCACAAAACCATTTCTGCAGGCTATTTTTATATAGTGTTTTCCATCGGAAATAATATGGCCTGGTTTAAATCTGTGTTCCATATTTTCAGGCTGACTTTCATAGATCTTTAATGATGAGACCTCTGTCCCTCTAATGAGAAAGGATCTGGCGCATGGATACGGGGCAAGTCCCCGGATAAAATTATGGATTTTTAAAGGATCGCTGTTCCAGTCAATGTTACAATTTTCAGGCAGGATCCTTGGAGCTGTTTTAAGCACTTCGCCCGGTTTGATGAACTTTGACTGGTCTTGTGGCTTTATATTATTCTCAACAAAGCCTTCCAGCGTTTTGATCACCAGCCTGGCCCCGTGTCTCATCAGTCTGTCATGGAGATCTCCCGCATTTTCGAACGGGAATATCTCGACTTCTTCCCTTAGAAGTATATTACCGGTATCAATTTTATCGTCGATGAAAAAAGTTGTGATCCCGGTTTCTGATTCTCCGTTCATAATTGCATGGTTAATAGGAGCGGCACCACGGTACTGTGGCAGCAGGGATGCATGCAGGTTGATTGTACCGATAGATGGAAGTTTCCACACAGCTTCAGGGAGCATGCGGAAAGCAACAACAATGAATACATCAGCTTTTAGTTTCTTTAAAGTGTTTATGAAAGCCGGGTCTTTCAGGTTATCAGGCTGAATGATTGGCAGATAACTGAATTCAGAAAATTCCTTTACAGCCGATTTAGTGATCTTCCTTCCTCTGCCTGCCGGCTTATCAGGTGCAGTAACGACACCAACCACATTAAAGCCATTCATGAGCAATGAACCCAGCGTTGCCACTGCAAACTCAGGCGTCCCCATAAAAACTATCCTGAGATTTTTCATAAATGGTTAATTCAGGTATTATTACAAATCTACTAAAAATATCAGTCTTTAGCAAAATGCTTATAACAGGTAAGATCATGACCCATTTTATTGGCCTTTGTTTCGAGATAGAACTGATTATGAGGGTTGGCTTCAATAATAAGCGGAATGGTTTCAACTATTTTTATGCCATATCCTTCAAGTCCTGCCCGTTTAACCGGATTATTTGAAATGAGCCTTATTTTTCCAAGTCCAAGCTCCCTCATTATATTGGCTCCCACGCCATAATCTCTTTCATCCTCGCCGAATCCTAATTTCAGGTTTGCCTGAACAGTATCCATGCCTTCATCCTGGAGACGATACGCTTTTATTTTATTCAGAAGCCCAATGCCTCTTCCTTCCTGGCTCAGGTAAATAACCACTCCCTTACCTTCTTTTTCAACCATTTCCATGGCTTTATGAAGCTGTGGTCCGCAATCGCATCGGAGGGATCCGAAGATGTCGCCGGTAAAACATGAGGAATGAACACGAACCAGAACAATCTCATCCTTTGTCCATGTACCTTTAACCAATGCGCAGTGTTCCAGACCATTACTAATCTGCCTGAATGGAATGAACTCGAAATCTCCCTTTACTGTAGGCAATTTAACTCTGTCTCCTTTTTGAACTACAGAATCTCTCTCCAGTTTATATTTAATAAGGTCACGGATAGTGATTATTTTGATGCCGAACTTTTTCCGGAGCTTTACCAGATCATGTAGTCTTGCCATTGAGCCGTCATCATTCATTATCTCAACAAGTGCGCCTCCCGGACTAAGGCCTGCAAACCGTGTCAGATCCACAACTGCTTCGGTATGACCGGCTCTTCTCAATACACCTTTTGCTTTTGCCTTCAGCGGAAAGATATGACCGGGACGTCCAAGATCTGTCGGTTTTGTGGAAGGATTTACAAGGGCTTTTATTGTCAGTGCTCTGTCCTTTGCAGATACACCTGTAGTTGTTTCTTCATTTATAAGGTCAACCGACACTGTAAACTGAGTCTCATGGATCGAAGTGTTGATTCCTACCATTAGATCGAGGTCTAATTCTTCACATTTCTCTTCAGGCAGTGCGGCACAAATAAGACCACGTCCGTGTTTTGCCATGAAATTGACGGTTTCCGGAGTTATGAGCTCAGCTGCACAGATGAAATCTCCTTCATTTTCACGATCTTCATCGTCAACCACGATCAGCAGCCTGCCTTTTTTAATGTCCTCAATAGCCTCTTCAATGGTGTCCAATTTTAAATTACTCATTTTGTTCTGTCTTATTTTCAGGATTAATGGTTTTCCCCATGAATGTAATCCTGTATATATAATCTTTGATTTTACGGAAAAATGTCAGATAAGTGTCAATGTTCATTATTACTGAATCGGTTGAAGCTTTGTACGTCAGAAACAGTCCGATAGGGAGCAGAATATATGATGATGCCCACACTCCTGCAATTCCGCTGATAAGATCTTCCTCAACAAGCTTTTCACCCGATAATGAGATAACATACCAGATCACGAAGAAAAAAATCGATATTACAGCAGGAGTTCCCAGTCCTCCTTTTCTTATTATGGCACCAAGGGGAGCTCCGAAAAAGAAAAAAATAAGACATGCTACGGGAAGCGTAAGCTTTTTATGCCAATCGACTTCATATCGTTTGATAAATCTGATCTCAGATTTCAGTGCCCCTATATTATCAGTCAGGACCAAATTAGCATCTTTTAATTGTTCTATAGTTCTCAACAGTGCTGTTCTCTTATCCGTAATTGAAAGGGAGTCGAAAACTCTTTGTGCTTCAAATGACTTGTTTGCTGC
The DNA here is from genome assembly GCA_964557905.1 of uncultured Rikenellaceae bacterium. Lineage (GTDB taxonomy): Bacteria > Bacteroidota > Bacteroidia > Bacteroidales > VadinHA17 > LD21. Next base: position 3,016 of record CAZLCF010000171.1, read on the forward strand.
CAGTAATCCCGGCAAAGCACTTTTCCTTGATTCTGTTTTTGACCCTTGTTTTTCAACGAAAATCTTTGTCCTGGCGAAATCACCTACCCATGATATTTGTTTTGCAGAGTATTTTTCGCCAAGGGAATCAACGAAATGTGCAAGCTGTGACATGTTCAGCATCCAGGAGTTAGACGTAAACATCTCAACCCCGCTGCGTTCCAGGCCGAATCCTGACAGTCCAAGTATTATTGTCTGCTCTTTAAAAGTATCTTTTCTGGAAGGATATCTTTTCTGATCCACTCCCGGATTTTCTTCTTCCATTTCATAAAAGGATTCGCCATTGTACAGCGTCATTATCAATGCTGTTTCATCTGGTGTAACCTTTATATAGCCTGAATCGGCGCATATTACTGCTATATTGCCCTTTTTGTCGCGATGGTCATAGACAATGAGATTATCGAGACGATTGGTAAAAGGATCTTTTGAAGTTATTTTGATGCTGAAGCCATCAATATCGTTATTGAATGAACCGGCTTGCAGGTTAATATCAGGACGTTTTCGCCTTATATCGTAGAGCAGGAGCCTGGCCTGCCTGTTAGAATAGGGGAGAACAAAATTTGAAAAGAGGAATGACACCAGCACCAGGAAGGAAATCATCACGATTAAAGGTCTCATTATTCGCTGAAGTGGGATCCCGGATGATTTAAGAGCTGTAAGCTCACTGAATTCACCCATATTGCCGAATGTCATCAGTGATGCCAGCAGAATTGCAAGGGGAAGTGCGGTTGGGACAAAGGAAAGGGAAAACTGGAACAACAGTTCTGAAATTATCTTCAGATCAAGCCCTTTGCCGGCAAGTTCATCGATATACATCCACAGAAACTGCAAAAGAAGGATTATAAGCACAATGAAAAATGTGAGTATCAGCGGACCGATAAATGATCTAAGGACAAATTTGTCAACCTTCTTCACTCTATGGCTGAATTTGGATGCAAAACTACTTGATTTTTGATTAAAATCATATTTATTGAGTCAGGTTATGTATCAAGGCGATTGCTTCGTCGATTCGCTCCTCGCAATGACCGGATCCTTAATAGAATTATGCAATAATTGTATGTTAACAGGATTAGGTTGGATTGGCAGTCATTGCGAGGAGTCCCGCTTCAGCGGGGCGACGAAGCAATCTTAAAGACAATCCGGTATTTTTTATAAACCGCTGCACCGTTGAGCCATTGCGCCTTTATATACCCAGAATTCGTTTCAGATCAGTGATCTGCGTATCCCACAGGGAAACAGCATCATCTTTTTCTTCCGGTTCAGCAAAATCTGTTATGATCAGGGCAAGGCTGCCACTGAGTTCTTCAATATTGATCCTGAATTCAAAATAATTAGATTCTTCCTCATCAGTATCGAGCCATTCAAACCTGACGAATTTGTTTTCCTTAAGTGCTGCCAGTCTTGCCTTCAATTCCGATTTATTCCAGAAGAAAGTAAAAAAATCTCCGTCCACGATAACATTTTCAGCAAACCATTCACAAAGTCCTTCAGGTGTACTGAGCCGTGAAAACAGGACTTTAGGAGAGCAGTTCATAGGATATTCCAGATCGTATTTCAGTCTCATTATGAGTTTATTCAGTACTAATCTGCAATATAGAAAAAATATCATAACATAAAAATATCTTATTGTTAATTAACTTCAAACTGATTATATTTGCACCCGCAAAACATGGCAGATGGCGAGATAGCTCAGATGGTTAGAGCGCATGATTCATAATCATGAGGTCGGGGGATCATTCCCCCCTCTCGCTACACCAAAAAGCCCCTCTGCAACAGGCAAAGGGACTTTTTGTTTTAATCCCAGGTCATCAATATTCCGTTGGCACAATTAGAGCTCCTTCAGCTTAATATTCCGGTACAACACTTTTGTCCCGTGATTCTGCAGAGAGATATGCCCTTCGTCATATTTCCCGTAATCGGGGTAATCTGACCATTTACCGCCGTTACGGAGTTTTATCCATTCTTCCGAATTCTTTACATACCTCACTGTTACTTCACCATTAAGAATGTGTGTGACATTGTCACCATCAACAACAATCAGAACCTGGTTCCACTCACCCACTGGCTTATATGGTTTGACCAGCGGGGGATACATTGCATAGTTTGCTCCGCATATCTGCCACTCTTCAAGCTTGTCCGGCCAGCCATCAACGTCAATGACCTGAAACTCAGGACCAGTTTCGTACGGATACTTATAGATTGTGTCTTCAGCTACCTGGTAAATAATACCGCTGTTGGCACTTTTAGTGAGCTTGAATTCAGCATAAAATGCGAAACTACGGTATACTTTATCGGTGATAATATCCTGGCTTTCAGCCCCTCCCTCGGTGGTCATAGTTAATGCTCCATCCTCAATGGTCCAGCAATCAGGGAATTCAGCCAGATTATATCCATGCCATCCGTTTGTTGTTGTACCATCAAAGAGAAGCTGCCATCCAAGCTTTTTTTCCTTTTTAGTTAAGGTGTTTGGAGCTGCTGTCTTATTGATTTCCGAATAAAGCGACACTGGATCCTTGGTTGGTTCCGTTCCACAGGAATAAAACAGGATCAGCAGAATGCCAATAAATAGTTTTGTTATTGATTTTGTCATTTTAAATCGTTATTAATTATTTATAACGAAGGTATAAAATTATCTCTTAAAATTGATTTTATGGTGCAACCTCAATGATCAAAATTAATAAAAGCCGGGATACTAAAAGTCTAACGGGCACTTTGTGAATCATTCAACAGCTTTTGAATTAATGATAACAGATCTTGTTCTTCCTTGTCAAGTTTCCTTGTTGTCCTTTGTTCGTTTAATAAGGCAGCTGAAGTTTTAAGATCACTCTTATAACCGGTATTATCACCCATTTGATATCGTATTCTAGACCTGAAATAGTAATAAGGGTATTCATCGGGTCCCAGGTGAACAGCCTTATTCAAGTCATTTAATGCTTCCTGTAAATTTCCTGATAGCTGGAAAGCCAGGCCTCTGCTTAGAAACATTTTTGCATCTTCAGGAAAGTTGTCAATAATAGTCGTAAATGCATATATTGCCTCTTGCCAACGCTTCATAGAAGAATATATCTGCCCTGTCTTTTTCAGGACAGAAGAATTGAGAGGCCATATTTTCAGATAGTTTTCATATTCACTAAGCGCACCCTGAATATTGCTGTTTTGTTCCATAATTTCAGCGCGGTCGATTAATAACGTGGCATTTTGAGGATTTTTTCTTATTTCTTCGTTCAGCAATGAAATTGCTTTGTCATAATCAATCCGTGCCAGGTCAGGAGATGAATTATTCCTGAAGAAAGAACCTCTTTCACGAAACCCTGCATAATTATTGGGATCAACTGATACTGCTTTGTCAAAATCAGCTTTTGCAACCAGCCTGTCGCCTTTCGCTATAGACAAATTTGCCCGGGAAATATAAAACGCGGACTCATTCGGGTACCTCTCTATTAACCTGTTCAACAGATTAAGGGATGGTTCCATCTGGTCATTATTTTGATACAGAGTGGCTAAATTATAGGTAACTTTCATATTATCAGGCTGCAATTCCAGCATCTTTTTTAAATAGCGATAATTTTCACTCATGGAGAACTTACGATTCTGCTTCATTTCTACCAAAACGGCTTGCGCCTTTTTGATATCCTCAATTTTTATATAAAATTCGCATTCTTGTAATAAGTGATCAACGATATCA
>CAZLCF010000172.1:0-6738 GCA_964557905.1 uncultured Rikenellaceae bacterium
GGATGTTCTGCCCCGATTTGTTATCCTTCCGGAGATCGGTGACGATAAGTATATAATTTATTTGGATGACATAATCAGGTTTGGTGTTAAGGATATTTTCTTCATTTTTGATTTTGACGAATTTACGGCATACACTATCAAACTTACCAAAGACGCTGAACTTGAACTGGTTGATGATATTTCAGAGAGTTATATTGACAAGCTTTCACGCAGTTTGCAGCAGCGTAAATGGGGTTCTCCTGTCAGGTTTATTTATGACCGGAAAATGCCTGAAGATCTTCTGAAAATACTTACCAAAAAGCTCAATTTTGGTCCCGATGATGTTGTAATACCTGCCGACAGGTATCATAACTTAAAGGACTTCATGCATTTCCCCAACCCGGGGAAGAAAAAATTCTATTATGAGCCCATTATACATGTTCCTCACAGGGATATTCAACCTGGCAAGAGCATTTTATCGGCCATCAAGAAAAGGGATATCCTGCTTTTCTTCCCTTATCATTCATTCGACCATTTCATTGACCTCTTAAGGGAAGCATCCATTGACCCTTACGTAACTTCCATACAGATAACACTTTACAGACTGGCGCGAAATTCCAGCGTTATCAATGCATTGCTTAATGCCGCGAGGAACGGTAAAAACGTAACTACCGTGGTGGAACTCCAGGCAAGGTTCGATGAGGAGGCAAATATTCTCTGGGGAAATAAGCTTATGGAAGAAGGAGTAAAAGTTATCTACGGGGTGCCCGGACTAAAGGTTCATTCCAAATTACTGCTTATTACACGGGTAAAAGACGATGTCACCCAGCGTTATGCAGCTATAGGCACAGGGAATTTCAACGAAGATACGGCCATGATATATACGGATCACCTGCTGCTGACATCAGAGCTTAAGATAACCAATGAGGTGCAGAAAGCTTTTAACTTCTTTAATGTCAATTATAAAAAAGACAATTATTATCACCTGGTTCTTTCTCCTTTTTCTCTCAGGAATAAGATCAACCTGTTGATAGAAAATGAAATAAAGAATGCAAAGGCAGGGAAGAAAGCTTATATTCATCTCAAGCTTAACAATCTTACCGACTATGAAACTATCAATAATCTTTACGAGGCAAGTATAGCTGGCGTTAGCATAAAGCTTATTATCAGGGGTATGAACTCCCTGGTAACCGGAATTAAAGATACCAGCGAGAATATAAAGGCTATAGGAATTGTTGACCGGTTCCTTGAGCACAGCAGGTTCATGATATTCCGGAATGGAGGCAGGGAAGAGGTTTTTATTTCATCAGCTGATATGATGACAAGGAACATTGACCATCGCATTGAAGTAACCTGCCCTGTTTTTGATAAAAACCTTAAGAATGAACTTAAGGAGATTTTCGATATTCAATGGAGCGATAATATAAAAGCCCGTAAGCTGGATGCTTCCTTTTCAAATAAATTTGTCAAGCCGGTTAAAAAAGAGATCCGCTCACAGGTTGAGGTATATAATTATCTCAAAAAACTACATGAAAAAATCAGCTGATAATTAATGAATTACATTGTTCTTATTTGCGGAACTGTTGTTTTAGTACTTTTCTCATGGTATTTCTCGATCAGGGATAAAAGGTACCATGGTATATCAAGATTTTTTTCTTTTGAAAGCATTTTCATTCTTTTTCTTCTGAACTGGAGGGTATGGTTCAGGGATCCGTTTTCCCTGTACCAGGTAATATCATGGATATTGCTGATCGCTTCAATTTATCCCGTTATTGCTGGTTTTCTGCTTCTTAAGAAAAGTGGCAAATCAGAAGACAGCCTTGAAAATACCACAGTTCTGATAAAATCAGGCATTTACAAATATATCCGGCATCCGCTTTACTGTTCCCTCCTGCTCCTGGGAACCGGTATTATGTTCAAGGATATGGGACTTCTTCAGCTCATTGCAGGAATAGTCAATCTTGTTGCCGTCTTCATTACAGCGAAAATTGAAGAAAAAGAGATGATTGCAAAATTCGGTAAGCAGTATATTGAATATATGCAAGAAACGAAGATGTTTATTCCGTATTTTTTTTAAGAACTATCATGCAATTTTACGATAATCTTTTGACTTTATTGACTTTATAGACTTTATAGACTTTATAGACTCTTAACATAAACATTGTTCATGTAACATCTATCCTTATTTCAAAACCTCATTTACAGAACTTATATCCATCACAACCGGGAACGTCATATTTTCAGGGAAAGTCAATTCAATAGTACCAGTCAATTTTGTATTCACAGTCTGTTTAAAGAAGTATCCTTCCTTAATTGCAAATAATACAACACATGTACCGGTAAATGAACCTGATGTTCTGATATCCATCCCCTCTGATTGTGTTTTCATGATCTGTGTTCCTGAAAGAGTTGAAGATATTTTTGCACAATCAATGCCATCAATATTCTCAATGCCTTCAAATTTGTTTTCTGTATTTATCTGCGATTTAATGGTTGAGCTTGTAGAAGTCGTGTTTATGGAATCACTTGACGTCCATATATCGCCCGGTTTCACATTACCTGCCGGCATGTCAGGAAAATAGTCTGTTAAGAATTGTGTTGCATTGGATTCTCCGCTTCCCGGAATGTTGAAAACAACCTTATCAGCTTCCGAGAGATCAATCTCTTTTCCTGCAGGTGAAATAACCATTGAAATAACTTTGCCTGTTGCCTCGGTCAGTGCACCTCCGGAAGATCCGTTGGGTGATTCAATATCCTGAGCCAGGGTGTCAATTACAATTTCGAGCTTCAGGTTGTTATCCTGTTTGCCGGCTGATTTAACGGAACAGCCAAGCACTTGTGAGATATTTACCAGCATTTCCATTCCGTTAATATCCATAGTCTGAACTATTTTACTTACGTTCAGATATTTGACCGGTTTATCAGCCGGATAATTATATTCCATTTTCAGTTTTTCCTTATGTATTTTTTCGTCAGGTTTATTTTGTGAATACCCCTGAAAATTCATGGCAAAAAGGATTACTGCGATAAGTAATATCCTGAATAATAAGTGTTTGTTCATTTTCTTCGGTTTTTGATGTGATATAAGACGTATAAAATTATCTTTTTATTATTTCATATACCTGGCACATTTTTGGGTATATATCCCTGAAATGATCTCCTTTTCGATTTCAATTATTTCTTTTTCTGTCTTGTTGCAATATTCGCTTGTACTGATCACCTGATTGGATATTTTTGAAAAGACCTCGCAACGCCAGCAGTATTCTTTCTCACATGAATCCAGCAGTAAAAAAATCAATAAAAATGGTGCCAATTTTTTCATGGAATACAAGTTACAATTTTTAATCAGAAAAGTACCCGGGTTTATTTAACTTTGCTCAAATGATGTAAATATTAAATCGAGCTCTTCCCCGATGGAAGTGGATATTACGGACATAAGTACATCCGACAAATTAAAGGTTTATCTTGATGAAATCAATAGGCTGGCCTTTTCACTATACACGGTGCCGGTGAAGATCAAATAAAAATTTTTGCACGCTGTTAGAAAGGCGGCATCTCTTAGTTGAATTAAAAGAGGTCGTTGATAAATTATTCTGAAATCAGGGTATTACAGTTTCAGTCAGGCACCAGGTCTCGGTGAAGATTTTATGCTGTTGAATAAATTCACTGGTCCCAAAATCAAATGGGCAGTACGATAGCTCTTTATTATCAGTTATTTTATTAATCTGCAGCTCCGTTCTGTTCCCTGTTCCGACAAACCCGAGCTTATCACCCGGATTAACATTATCACCTTTTGAAATATCCAGGCTTAACACATGATCATAAATAATTCTCCAGACTGAATTTGAGGACATTTTAATCCAGACTTCATAATCAGGGAAATTATCGTTTAACATAATCTCCTCAATATATCCTTTACATGCCGATCTGACCTGTACATTTGAATTATTGAGCCTGTATTCAAAAGCAGGATTTTTTTGAATAGAGGTCAGATCCTCACCAAAGGCAATAATTGACGTGACAGTTGAAATATCCACTGGTGTCACTGACAGAACCGGAGGAGTTTCGTCCATTTTCTCATCCTTTTTTTTACATGTGGAAGTAATAAGGATGAGAACTAATATTATTTGAATAATCGGATATCTATTGAATTTCATTCCAGCTTTTTAAAAGCTTTTAATATTCAGAAATAGCAAGCTAACAAAAACCGGAGAATTTTTGTTGAAAATTTATAGAATATTTCAATATATCTATCTTCAGGAGATAAATCGTGATATGGTCATTTCACCCGGACATATTTCTCAGTATTATATTTCTCCGGCAGATTCCAGTTTTCATCTGCAGGATAACTATAAGTCAGGGTATCGTTGCGAATTTCTAAAAGCATCCGGACTGTTGTACCAATAGATGATTTGCTTGCATGAAGTGTTACATATTCCTCGTATTTATTCCCATTGAGAGTATAAGTACCCCAGCCATAATTATCTTGAATCAGTGTATCCACTTTAAATTGACCAGTGAAAGCGTAATGTTCCTTTGACCACATTTTAATTTGAGCTCCTGAAATCTGAGCCGGGAATGTTTGGTCCATTGAAGCAATTTTAACATAAATCATCTGCCATGCACCTTCAAGAGGAGATTTTGCTTCTTCTTTAGCACAACTTCCGATTACTAATGAAATAATCAAACTTATAAAGATAAGTTTTTTCATAGTCATAGGCTTTAGTCGTTAATTTAAAATGAGTTAGTGATTCTAATGATTGCAAATATTAATGAAATGCTATTTTATTATCCAATCAGTATATACTGTGGAGTAGTCCACGAATAAATTACTCATATCTCCTAAAGAAGCTTGTAACTTTGCATTAGCAGCATCTGCTTCAGGGGATGATTTATCTGGAGCTGGGTAGTATTTATCTCTTACCTGAACAGATTCAAAAACAGTCATAAGCGCAACCTTATATTTATTCTCTCCTCTATCGCCACTTAATAGGTACACTTTAGTGCCAGGATAGTTTTTCTCAAATTCAGGGATATATTTATTTATCATAAAATCTAAAACCTGGTTCATGGTTGCATCAGGATTGAGATTAAGTGTAAAAGTATGAATGCCAAGAACAGCACCTTTCGGTAAGGGTTGTGCAGAAAGCTGGGTCACAGAAAAACCCAATAAAAGGCATAGCAATAAAAGTGTCTTTGTTTTCATAACTGAGAGGTTTAAGTTAATAAATAAGAAATAATGAAAGTATCTACGATTTCAATTCCCCTAATAATTTATCAACCAAATTCTTATATAAAGTTACACCAGCAAAAAATCAAAGTCAAATTTATTTTACAACCCTATCAGTAATACTGAAAAAGAAAATAGATACTCTCAAGGGGAGATAACTCCAAAATTTAATCTACCGTGTCCCTAGAGGGGTCATACAGTATAGACATATCATACTTCGGTAATGGTAACCACCCGCCAAAGGGATATACACTTATATACATCCTATATACAAGATACGTCGGATAATTCTAAAATAGTGCAAATGGCAAATAGCAATATTGATATGTTATTAATTCGCTTAGAAGAAATTAATCATTTTTTGAAAGTGAATTGTTCAGCCTCTTCTTTGGTTATATTTTTAGATGTTTCACTTAAGCTATGAAATCTCAAGAACCCCTTAAAAGCTGTTCGGCTTCAAGCCAATCATTTTCCGCAGTTCCATTTTCCCCACGGGCAATGCGCTGTTGGTAGATTTCATACGCTCTTTTACTTATCTCTTCTTCACTCTGACCGGATTTGCTGGTAGTAACTTTCTTACTATTTACTGCTCCACCGACTTCAGAAGTTTTCTTTGGTTTGCTGATCTCCTTAGCTTTTGAAGTTTTCATTATTTTAAATTTTATTCTAATAAGACAATAATTTATAGGTGTCAAATTTACATCAATTATTCATTCTTTTCATCATTCCTCTTCCTCTTCTCTTTCTCCATTATGTTTACCCAAACCCTGTAATGTGTTGAAAATAAATAAATAAAACCATGTTGATTACTGAAAAAATATGTATCCGATAGGTTGAATTTCTATTTTGCTCTTTTTGTACATTCCATCCACTCTAAACCACGAACACTATGTTGCCTTATTATCGTAGTGATTTCATCTTCTGTCTTATCACAGTATTCACGGTAATTTTTATCATAAGTTTGCGTGGTATTATTATAAGTGAAAAGATCACAGTCATAACAATACCTTTTTTCTTTTTTGCATGAAATCAATAATAAGAAGAAGAAGAATAGATATTTTTTCATATCCGTAAAGTTAAGATTTTTAGCTTAACTTACTGTCCGGATAAATGTAGCGGTTCCAATCCACTAAATTAACCCCCTGTGTCTTCTGTAGGGAAAACTCATTTTTTGGAACATGCAACGTGAAAAGAATGCTTATTTAATGCAACTTTCTGTAAATTGATCAAAATAAATTGTTTTATATACAAAGAATACTTATTGTTTTTCAAAGAGGTGCTAAGAAATTAGAGTATTAAAAAAAATCATATAGTATATGTCATTCTCTTATTTAGGAGATCCTGATACTAAAAGATTAGCACAACTTAAATATGTCTAACATTACCTATCTTTTAAAAAATCTGGAAAATTCAATTTTGCATCAGTTTTTGAATATTTGGAACAAATGTGGGGAAAGTATTTTAAAATAAAAACGCAATCAGTTGATCTATTGCTGATTGCGTTTTATATTGGTCGGGGTGGCGGGATT
>CAZLCF010000173.1:0-6682 GCA_964557905.1 uncultured Rikenellaceae bacterium
GAATGGGAATACACAAGAAGAAAAGAAGTTGAAAATAAAAGCGACAACCGGATAGGTTATTTTCATCTGAGAGCAATGGGTGGCAACAATTTCCAGGAGTTCGTGAAAGGTTACTATCCTGTTTTCGACCGGGAGGGTTTGATCATCGATGTCAGGAACAACCGTGGGGGCAATATCGATAGCTGGGTACTTAACCGTTTGTTGAGAAAAGCCTGGTTCTACTGGCAGTCACGGGCCGGTAAACCATACTGGAACATGCAATATGCCTTCAGAGGTCATATTGTGGTCTTGTGTAACGAGTCTACAGCCTCAGATGGTGAAGCCTTTGCAGAAGGAATCAAACGCCTCGACCTGGGTGAAGTGATCGGAACCCGGACCTGGGGAGGGGAAATCTGGCTTTCATCAAGTAACAGACTTGTTGATAATGGTATCGCCACAGCTGCTGAATTTGGTGTATATACTGAGGATGGCGAATGGATAATAGAAGGACATGGAGTGGACCCGGATATTGTAGTAGATAATCTCCCTTATGCCACCTACCAGGGGAAAGATGTTCAACTAGATGCTGCAATTGATTTCCTTAAAAAGAAAATGCTGGAAGTGCCGGTAATTGTACCTGAAATACCCAGGCTTCCTGATAAATCGTTTGAATATAAAAAGTAATCTTGAATCGAGTCAGAAATATTTATGATTGGTGTTTGTTACTGGAAAAGTCAGTGGCCTTGACCATAGATGGTCGGAATAAATTGACCACCCAAATCCGGAGTTAAACCCTTGATGTTTTTAATGTATGTTAAGTGTTATCAGACCGGATTTTGAAGTGGTCAAAGAAGGAAGAATTTTATGCGATATAGATTAATTTGTAAATTTGCTCATTATAAGATAAATGTATAAGTATATTTCAGGAGAATAGTCCTTCCAGATGAATGAGGAAGAGTAGGTACTTCTCTCGTTATGTCTGTGTTTAAACCTTCATCATAAACAATATAGAAATCATTCCCCTCACGCGGATTATACCTGAATCTAATGTTTGTCATTACTTTATCTATGGCTGTGTTGTATTGAAGGAATGCCAAAAAAGATGTTTTTGTTGTAAGGGTTAATGATCCTCTTATTCCGGCAATATGATTTATAAATTTCATTGCCCTGACAGGGAAATTCACAAAATCAAGATAATAGGTTAAGTCGAGGTTGAGATCAGTACCTATATTAAGTGACGGAACAGCAGAGAAGGAAGCCTTCCGTCCATCATAAAAACTGCCAGCTTCTGCTAAAAAGGTACCAGATAAATTATGTCTACTTGATGTAATGTACTTTGCTGTGATACTAGCAAATGAATATCTCCCCGGTGGGACAGATGCCTGATTATTTCCAAGAGTTAAAGTTTTTGCCAGGTCTTCACGGTACCAAGTTCCAAAGATATCCCCTTGAAATCCTTTTTTTGCTTCGAAATGCCAGGTAAGAATGCCTGTTGTAGTCTCCTGAAGCCCGGTAGCTGTATTCCAAATATTAGTACCTGTAAATGATACTTTCTGATACATAATAAAAGATTCTTTGCCTGGGAACCAGCCATATTGGAGAATGCCGCGAAGACCCTGATAGTTATCTTTAAGCTCAAAACCTACTCCGGGATTAAACCTGTCTCCTGAATATGTATAAAGAAGATCGTACCCAAATCCTTTCTGGTTTCGGCGTTGCCATTGAAAGAAAAGTTTGGAGGGAGACAAATCAAATAATCTGTTAATGGAGTCATTTTCAAATGTCTGAGCCAGTTTAACAATAAGGTAATCATCTTTTATAATTCTGAATTGCCCATCAATCCCATATGAAAGATTATAGGCCCCATCCATCCCCATCCTGCTGGTAAACATGCCCCCAACATAAGAGTTATCATTTATAATGGTTCTTTTTGTTCTGAAAACACCAAAGTTTTCTCCCGGATTATTTTCAAATGAAGCGGTCTGCATATCGAGTATTCCCAGGGCCCACTTGTTAATTCTCCCGGTAAGTCTAAGTCCTCCATAAATTCTAACCGGATTACCATTGTATATGCCAATTCTGCGACTATAAAAGAGATTATTGCCCTCTAAGAAAGAAAAATCAAATACATCAGCCTTCTCCATAAAAAACTGCCTCTTTTCAGGAAAAAAGAGGGAATACCGTGTAAGATTAATTTTCTGATCGTCAGCCTCAACCTGTGCAAAATCTGTATTGACAGTAACATCCATTGTAAGGTTATTTGTGATGCTGAATTTTGCATCTAGACCAGCATCATATTTCGGTGTTGATTTTATGTTATAATCAGTTTTAGCTTCATTAAGCTCATTCATCTGACTAATACCTGCTGTAACATATGGAGTAAGATAAACCGGATTTCTTGGTTTTAAACCTTCAAAAACTATTTCTGATGATAGTGATGGTTTCCTATATGCAAATGCATAGACCTGAGGTATAGCTGGGAATGTTGAAATTTCAGTTTTTGCCGCAACATAACGCAGCAATGTTATCCCCATTTTAGTTTTACCTTCCTGATTCTGGAACCGTAGGCTTGAAAAAGGAATCCTGAATTCTGTACTCCAGATGCTATCCTTAATTGCTGTTTTTACATCCCAGAAAGAGTTCCAGCTAAAAGTAATATCATTATTTGGATCAGCATAATCGTTTTGTACAGCTGCATCAGATCTTAATCCGTTGGGATTAGTCATGAACCACCAGGCATTTTGCTTATCATTATATGTATCAAGGTAAACACCGAACCAGTCACAAGATCCTTTATTATAATCTCTTTTTTTGCTAATTGCACGAATCATTGATGGATCTTTGTAATAAAGTAAGCCTGAAACATAAAAATACCCGTTATCATATGCCATTTTTATTGTTGAGGTTTCGGTGGATTCAATTCCAAAAACGGGAATATGCATTAACATTTTTACAGGCTTTATTAATTGCCAGACTTCTTCATCCGGGATCCCGTCAAAGGTGATACCTTCATTTATCTTAACTACCTGAATTGGTTCCTGCGAATAAGAATTTTTAAGGGAAATTAAAAACAATAAAGTTGCAAACATTAACAAACAGATCCTTTTCATAATTACTGTAGTCTTTTTCATAAAATATTATACAAGATACTTACGATCCGGATCTATTACACTTCAGGGCGAAAAAGAACTATCTTCAAAGCGCAATTCATAGGAAGTCTTGTTTAATGTTGTTTATCTATTACTTATCAAATTTAAATCTTGCTAAATCAAAAGTCAATTTTATTTTATAGCATTCCTATCAATATTGAAAATCTGAGCAATACCTTACTAGAAAAGTCAGCGATCTTACCTATATGTACCCGGATCAAGCTGGCCACTTAAAATCATGAGTTAAATCCTTGTTGTTTTTTTATGTATGTTAAGTGTTATCAGACCGGATTTTGAAGTGGTCAAAGAAGGACGGATTTTATAACCTGTGCAGATATCTGTACAGGTTCCCAATATAAATTCCTTGAGCTAACTTAAGGCAAAACCAGTTACAAAATAAAAGTATGGGTATATTTGACCATTATTGTCTTGTTGAAGAATGGAGGAAGAACCGGGATTGAGTACCCGTTGCCTATGCCACGGAAATCGTTGTATACCAGGTAAAAATCATTCCCTTCACGTGGATTGTACCGCAATCTGAAGTTCCCGATCAGCTCATCTTCTGTATTCACATATTGCAGGAGTACGGATGCGGACAGTTTTGTACTGAACATATATAATGCTTTCAGATTCACAGAGTGGATATTCAGTGAATTATTAGTCTCTCTTTCAGGAAAGCGGATCGCATTAAATTCATACATTGCGGATAGCTTTAAGCTGGAGGATAAATTAATGTTAGGTTCTGCCCTTAAGCCAATCCTGATTCCATCGTAAAACTGTCCGGCGTTTATGTCTCCTCTGATAGAGATCATTCTTGAATCTGAAGTTCCAAATTGAGCCTGAAATCCTGTAAAAGAATAAGCGCCTGCTTTTATTTTTATACTGTCTGAGAGCTGAAAGTCATATAGGACACCTTCCTGCTGGATCTCGAGAGAAATTTCCCCATGAAGTTCCTTTTTTGTATTGATTTCTAATCCCGGGGATATTTGCATCGATTCAAGTTTTCCATCTTCCAACCGGGAATACCGCTCGCCCCTGATATTAATGTTATAATTAAACAACTTTGATTTTTCTCCGGGGAACCATCCGTACATAAGTCCGGCGTTCACACCCTGAACTCCTCCCCGCAACACGAATCCAACACCTGGATTAAACTTCTGTCCTGAAAAGGTATAATTAAGATTGTATGCAAATCCTTTTTCTGAACGTCGTTCCCAATTGACCATAAGAAACGAAGGATCGAGAGAATTCATTTTATTTCCAATTTTGCTGTCATATGTCTGAGCCCATTTGACATTGAGATAATCATCACCGTAGAGCCTGAATATTCCGTCAAGTCCATAAGCAAGATTCTGATTCCCGTTCATCTCGATCCGTGAAGTGAAAATCCCTCCAATATAGGTATTTGGATTTATTACCTGCCTTCGCATCCTGAGAACACCGAAATTTTCTCCGGGTGTTTCTTCATGTTTCTCTGTCTGCATATCTATAAATCCCATATCCCATTTGCCGATTCTCCCAACCAGCCTGGCGCCACCATATATCCTGATAGGTATATTATCAGCTATTCCAATGTTCCTGCTGTAAAACAGGTTGTCAGAATGTCCTCCAAGGCTGAAATCAAACAAGCTCGATCTTTCCTGGAAAAACATTCTTTTTTCCGGAAAGAAAAGGGAATACCTGGTAAGATTAACTTGCTGGTCATCAGCTTCTACCTGAGCAAAATCAGTATTAGCGGTCAGATCAAGGGTCAGATTACTGTTTATATTGTATTTTACATCAACTCCCGCATTGTAATCCGGGTTATCCTTTTTGACATACTCTGTCTCGGCATCAATGAGTGACCAATCCCGTGAAATTCCCCCTATAACATAAGGTGAAATATAAACAGGTCTCGACGGTCTTGTTCCCTCAAGTTCGATAGTCTGTGCCAGGGAAGGCTTATATGTTGCCAAAAATCCATATTTCGGATCGATAGCCGGATAGGTGTCTGTTTCATTATTCGCGCTGATATTGCGGCTTATTATCAATCCCATAGTTACCTTATCATTTTCAGGTTTGAACTTCAGGCTTGAAAAAGGGATCCTCATTTCAACATACCATCCTTTGTCATCACGGGTGGTTTTAACATCCCAGAATGTGTTCCAGCTTGTATTCATTGCTGCAAAGGGATCCGGCCCACCTCCGGCTGCATCATTAAAAACAGCAAAATCACTTCTCGATCCTGTAGGAGTTGTGAAGAAAGCCAGACTGTTTTCCTTATCATTATATGAATCAAGCATGATCCCAAAAGCGTCATAGCCAAACAGTATTTCGTCCCTTTTCTTAGTGACAGCAAAGATTTTTGATGCGTCTTCCATGTACAGACTGGCGCCTATCCAAAGGAATTCATTATCATACCCGATTCTGATATCATTTCTTTCTGAAGGTCGATCCCCGTAGTTTGGCTTATGCATTGTCATGGTAAAAAGATCAAGAGTTTTCCATATTGCTTCGTTTGGAATACCATCAAAATCAACAGGATTGGTGATCCTCTTAATCTTTACTATTTCCTGACTGATACTATTATTCTGAAAACTTATTGATAAAACCATCATTAAAAATCCAAATGCGCTCCTGTTCATTTTTTGACTTTGATAATTAGCGTGCAAATATGTCAAATAAGTTCATTCCTTTCAAAAAAAGCGATAAATATTACATCTTTTTAATCTAAATCAGGCTGAGATTAATTCCTTCACCCAGCCTGATTGTTATTTATTAATTAGACATCCATCATTGAAATATTATTCCCCTTTAAGCAAAATTGACAGATCATTAAATATGCTGAGTAAAAAAGTGATCTTTTTGATATTCATCCTTTAGACACAGATTATTGACTGGTCAGCTGTATCAAACTGACCACCAAACGCCGGAGTTAAGTCCTTGTTGTTTAGTTATGTATGTTAAGTGTAATCAGACCGGCTAAATGTGGTCAATAAGGACGGACTTTGCACATTATCCTGTAAAATAAGGTAGTTTGGTGACTTTGGGATCAAAATTCAGTTTCAACTCTATCTTTTTGGCTTCTTTTTCTGAAAGTAAAGGTTCTCTCCCGACCTCCACACAGGATTCAAGGGGTGAAAAACCGTCCATCCCGATATTTGCAACTGAAATTGGCAGGCTTAGTCCATACCTTAAAAGATCGTCACCTGACACATTTCCAATGAGGGCATTTTGCCCCATAATTTTAATCGCAATGATACCGACATCTCTTTTAGCTGCAAGAGGTAATAGTCCATCCTCATTACCATTATACTTTGAAGCATTGATGACGCACAAGATCGCATCAACATTAAATTCATCAAATGATTTCCGGGATGCATCGTTCCA
Organism: uncultured Rikenellaceae bacterium; assembly: GCA_964557905.1. Taxonomy (GTDB): domain Bacteria; phylum Bacteroidota; class Bacteroidia; order Bacteroidales; family VadinHA17; genus LD21. The sequence goes on from CAZLCF010000173.1 coordinate 6,498, forward strand.
CTTATGAAAAGAAAAACCAATGTTCTTCACCACACCCTCATTCTTTAGTTTTAAAAATGCCTTGTATCCTCCCGAAGGGCTTAACAGGACATCCACATCTTCTACGCTATCGATAGAATGCATACAGTAGAGATCCAGATATTCTGTTTTTAAGGTTTTCAATGATATTTCAATCTCCTTCATCA
>CAZLCF010000174.1:0-6649 GCA_964557905.1 uncultured Rikenellaceae bacterium
TTTCAAAATCAATGGGATTAATCTTATGAGGCATTGCAGATGATCCTATCTCTCCTTTCCTTATCCTTTGCCTGAAATAATCCATTGAGATATATGTCCAGATATCACGTGCCAGATCGATCAGTATCACATTGATCCTGCGCATGTTATCAAATAAAGCAGCAAGGTTATCGTAATGTTCGATCTGTGTTGTAGGTTGTGAGCGCTGCAGGCCAAGCTCCTCATTTACAAAGTTATTTGCAAATGTTATCCAGTCAATATCGGGGTAGGCAGCTTTATGAGCATTCATGTTACCGGTGGCACCTCCGAATTTTGCTGAATAAGGTATCTGTCCGAAGTATTTTGACTGTTCATCAATTCTGGCAATGAAAACCGCAATTTCTTTTCCAAGCCTCGTCGGTGAAGCCGGTTGTCCATGAGTTCTGGCAAGCATTGGGATGTCCTTCCATTCATCGGCCATCGCAGCGAGAGCTTCCCTTAATTCAAAAAGGACCGGAAAATATACATTTATGAGAGCATCTTTCATCGATAACGGGATGGCAGTGTTGTTAATATCCTGGGAGGTAAGTCCGAAATGAATGAACTCGCTCCACTTACCCCAGCCTGAATGGAAAAACTTCTCCTTGAGAAAATATTCAATTGCCTTGACGTCATGGTTGGTGACCTTTTCCCGTTCCTTGATCTTTTCTGCATCAGGAATATCCAGGTCTTCATATATTGAGCGCAGTGCCTTGTAATTATCTTTCTTGAAATCACTTAGCTGAGGAAGAGGAATATCACAGAGGGCAATAAAATATTCAATTTCCACCATCAGACGATATTTAATAAGCCCGAACTCCGAGAAATAGAGGTCAAGCTCATTCACCTTATGCCTGTACCTTCCGTCGAGCGGAGAAATGGCAGTAAGAGAATTTAAATCCATTAGCAATAAGTTTGAGTTTTCAAATGTTATAACGGTATATACAAAAGTAGTATTTTTAGAAGTGTAAAAAAATCGAATTTCAGCTTATAATTAGTTCCTGATAAAAACAATTATGCCAAGAGATAAAATAAGGATCTCAGCCGTTAAGTATGCCAATACCTATCCGTTCATATATGGAATGGCTGAAACGGGATTTGACAAAAAAGTCATTATTGAAACTGATCATCCGTCTCAATGCGCTGAAAAGCTCATCAGCGGCAAGGTTGATATCGGTCTTATTCCCATTGCGGCGCTTCCAATGCTTAAGGATTATTACATTATTACCGATTATTGCCTGGGAGCCTATGGAAAAGTCAGAACAGTAATGCTATTAAGCAATTGCCCTTTTTCTGAAATACAATCTATAAACCTCGATTATCATTCACGTTCATCAGTCAACCTGGCAAGGATACTGGCAAAAAATGCCTGGAAAAGAGAATTCACCTGGAAAAATACATATACTGGATTTGATTTTTTGCATATACCTGAAAATGAGGCTGTTGTATTAATAGGTGATAAATGTTTTAAGTACGAAAACTGTTTCAGTCTCAGGATGGATCTGGCAGAAGAGTGGTACAAATTAACACATCTTCCCTTTGCCTTTGCCTGCTGGACAGCAAACAAAAAGCTTGATAATGAATTCATTACTGAGTTCAATCATGCTCTTGGAACAGGTGTTAAAAACATACCGGCAGTTGTTGACAAATATGGCAAAACCGGAACAATAAGAGGCGAGGATCTCAGGATCTATCTCACAAAAAACATGAATTTTGATCTCAATGATGACAAAAGAAAAGCTATAAAGCTGTTTCTGGAGATGATGAGCAAATTATAGCTCCCCATCCTCCCTAAAGGGGCATTTTTTACAAAATTTATAATTACCTTTGAAATTGATGTGGAAAAGAAATCTAAACGTATAAATTATAATGCCATGAGAAAAACAATCACTTTCAACGAACTCCGGAAGATAAAAGATCAGTTGCCCTCCGGTAGTATAAAGAAAATTGCAGATAGTCTGGATCTGCATGAAGATACGGTAAGGAACTACTTCGGAGGGAGAAATTTTGAAACAGGACAAAGCATTGGTATTCATTTTGAACAGGGACCGGACGGAGGTATTGTAACATTCGACGATACTACTATTCTTGATATGGCCAAGAAGATGATCAAGGAATGAACAAAGAACCTGAAGCCTGTTCAAAAGCAAAAGGCACGGTCTTTTGCTTTTTTTTATTTTTAAATAATGATTAATAGTTCTAGTATTTTTTCTGCAGAAGCAAAGTATAAACTGATACTAGAAAACTTTTTCACCAGGCATTATGAAAAAGATTTTCTTGTATCACACGGGATTGATCATCATCGCAGGGTATGGCACTTTGCAAAGGAGCTTATTGCATGCCAGGAAGATGATCCATTACTTGCTGATCCTCTTTTCCCGGACAAGCTTCTGATTGCCAGTTACCTGCATGATATAGGAATGTCCGTGGATCCTGGCTTAAAGCATGGCCATCACAGCAGGGAGCTCAGCGTCCGGTTCCTTAAGGAGCAAAATCTGAAAGAGACTGATTACCAGGATGTTCTGTCGGCCATTGAAAATCATGATAATAAAGATTATGATAATTCAACAGTTCAGGATTTACTCCAGACCATTCTTTCAGTTGCCGATGATCTTGATGCTTTCGGAGAGACCGGAATATCGAGGTACCGTGAAACATATCTTGAGAGAGGCGTTAAACAACATCTGATAGGGACCACTATCAGGGAAAATGCCCGGAAGAGATTTGAGAATTTTGAAAGGCTGTTTGGTAAATATCCTGAACTGGTTTCAAAACACAGGAAAAGATATCTTATATTGGATAACTATTTTAAAAACAATTATTTAAACACGGAGTAGCACCGAGTATACCACGGAGTTGCACTGCTTTTTCTCCCCTTCTCCCCCTCACCCCTTCCCCCCTTCATCAAAGAGATCAAGCTGTCCTTTGTCACTATCATCAGATTCTAGGTTAGAAACACTTACCCCGAGTAATCTGATCCTTGTGCCCTCAAGCTCAAGTGATTTCCGGATTTCTGATACTTCCCTGTGCAGGGTATCAAAATCCCGGATATAATACTGGAGTGTTTTACTCCTGGTGATCTGTTTGAAATCAGAGAACTTGATCTTTAGTGTGATTGTTTTTCCGGCTGTTTCTGCATGACTAAGCCGTTCCATAAGCTCTTTTTCAACCTTATAGAGCTCTGCTATGATCTCAAAGGAAGTCGTCAGATCTTTCTCATAGGTCAGCTCAGTACCAACTGACTTACGTTCAGTCTCAGTTTCGACGGGACGATCATCAACACCTCTTACTATATCATAATAAAACTTTCCAGTCTTGCCGAAATTCCTTATCAGATCGGGCAAATCCCACTTTTTCAGGTCACTGCCCTTATGGATCCCAAGTTTATGCATCTTTTCAGCGGTCACCCTTCCTATACCATAGAACTTTTCAACAGGCAGTTCTTCAATGAACTTCTCAGCTTTGTCGGGAGTGATCACAAAAAGACCATCAGGTTTCTTGATTTCCGAGGCGATCTTTGCAAGGAACTTATTGAATGAAATACCTGCTGATGCCGTTAATCCTGTTCTATTCTTTATTTCCTGCTTTATCTCTTTTGCAATAATTGTTGCAGAACCTATATTTTTCTTATCAGCTGTTACATCAAGGAAGGCTTCATCAATTGAAAGAGGTTCCACAACATCAGTGTATTCCTTAAATATTTCGATTACTTTCTCCGACAATTCAATATAACGTTCGAATCTGTGCTTTACGAATATCAGATCCGGACAAAGTTTTTTTGCGGTTACTGAAGGCATGGCTGATCTTACACCGAATTTTCTAGCTTCATAGCTGGCTGCAGCAACCACATGCCTCTCACCGCTTCCTCCCACTGCCACGGGCTTACCTCTGAGCTCAGGATTATCGAGCTGTTCCACCGACGCAAAGAAGGCATCCATGTCGATATGTATTATCTTCCTCATTGCAGAGTTCCGGGTTCCGAGTTCCGGGTTTCGGGTTATGGGTTAAGTATACACCGTTCAGAGATTAAAGATAACTATTATGAAATATTTTTCTCCTCTTCTCCCGCTCCCGCCCTCGCCCCCTCCTTATATCATTTCCTGCTGAATCAGGTTTTTCACTAAATTTGTAAAAAAAGAATAACGATGAAGGTACTTGGAATAAACTGCAGCCCAAGGAAGGGAGGCAATACCGAAATACTTATAAGAGAAGTATTTAAGTCGCTCGAGAATAACGATATCAAAACCGAATTTTTCCAGCTTGGAGGGAAGAAGGTGAACGGTTGCAAAGCCTGTCTGAAATGCAGGGAAGCAAAAGACGGAAAGTGCCACCAGGAGAATGAGGTTTTGAACAGGTGCATAAAAAAAATGGTGGAAGCAGATGCTATCATCATAGGTTCTCCGACCTATTTTTCGGATCTTTCCACCGAAGCAAAAGCTTTGATTGATGTTGGCGGTTACTGTCTGCGGGGAGCAGGCAATCCGTTGAAGAAGAAACCGGGTGCAGCAGTTATTTCAGTCAGAAGAGCCGGTGCAATACATGCTTTCGACAGCATCAATCATTTCTTCCTCATCAATGAAATGATCATTCCGGGATCATCATACTGGAATATTGGTATAGGCAGGGAGAAAGGCGAAGTGGTTAAGGATGAGGAGGGGATGAATACAATGCGTGCGCTGGGGGAGAATATGGCATGGCTGTTAAAACGGCTCAAAGCCTAAAAAAGTCTTGCAGGTCTTGCGGTCTTGCAGGTCTTGCAGGTCTTGCAAGTCTTTAAAAACATAGTGACCTGCAGTACCGGCATGACTTGCAAGACAACTTAAGATGCTGCAGATGCTTCAGCAGATTTTTGCTTCAGATAGTTCCTTATAAAGAAACCTGTCAGGATCAATACCTCATCATCAGTATATGAATCGATTGTACCCTTGAAAGCATGGGAATGATACCTGACCAGGAATCCGTTTTCATTGCTCAGGCTCCATTTATTGCGCAGGAAGTTGTCAAACTGCCAATTATACTCTTTGTTCTGACAGGTTATCCGTGATTTTGTTTTCCAGAAACTGAAGTCGATAGTTCCGATAACTGAATCATTTGCCGAATCGATGATCCGGGTTTCATGTCTGAAAAAACCTTTTGTTTCGAATATCAGTTTCCTTCCGTTCATCTCCCCCGGTGTTTTCCTTGACCATCCTTCTTTTTTCAGTTCCCCGACAAGATTCTCATACTTGTAAATCTCAAATTTCCTGCTGAACATCTTGGTTTTCCAGATGAATTGTGTTTCCATGGCAGCCCGGCTTTTTTATTTAGTAGCTTTCCCGTTCCACATAATGTGTATGCAAAAGCTCATGTGATACATGGCTGTTGGGTTTCCCAAGGAACTCCTTGTAAATGGCGATCACATCAGGATTCTCATGCGATTTCCGGAGAACCATGTGTTCATCCTCCGAGTATATAGCTTTCATTCTCTTTTTCCTGATATCCATACTTGTTGGAATAGGCTGTCCTCCGCCTCCGATACATCCGCCCGGACATGCCATTATTTCAATAAAGTGATATGGAGATTTTCCATTCCTTACCTGCTTCATTATTTTATTGGCATTCGCAAGTCCATGAGCTATTGCCACTTTAAGTTCAGCACCTTCAAGGAATTTCCAGTCTTTAGCACAGCCTTCGATCTTTACTGTTGCTTCTTTTACTCCTTCCATGCCGCGTACCGGTGTAATATTAAGATTTGTAAACGGCACTTCCCGTCCTGTGACTATCTCATAAGCTGTACGAAGCGCTGCTTCCATCACTCCGCCTGTTGCACCGAATATGACTGCAGCGCCTGTAGAATCACCCATAATTGAATCATAATGAGAAGGTTCAAGGTTTCTGAAGTTTATCCCGGCCTGCTTGATCATCACTGCAAGTTCGCGTGTAGTAAGTACATAATCAATATCCTTGTAGCCGCTTGCTCTCATTTCCGGTCTGTCGGCTTCATATTTTTTCGCTGTGCACGGCATCACTGACACTGAAACAATTTTGGAAGGATCAAGCTTCATCTTTTGTGCGTAAAATGTTTTAGCAAGAGCCCCGAACATCTGCTGCGGGGATTTGCAAGTGGAAAGATTATGCAGGAATTCCGGGTACTTGTGTTCTATGAATTTGATCCATCCCGGGGAGCATGAGGTGAACATTGGAAAAGATATATTCTTATCACCGTCAACAAGGGCTTTCTTCAGTCTTGTAAGAAGTTCCGTTCCTTCTTCCATGATGGTCAGGTCGGCAGTGAAGTCAGTATCCAGTATTGAATCAAAACCAAGCTGTTTCAGTGCAGTGACCATTTTACCTGTTACTCTTTCACCTGGATCATAACCGAGATCCTCTCCCAACGCAACTCTTACCGCGGGAGCCGTCTGCACAACAACATGCTTATCTTTATCATATATTGCATCCCATACATGGTCTATATACGTTTTCTCAACCAGCGCTCCGGTGGGACAGCGGTTAACGCACTGGCCGCAATTGGTACAAACCACATGGCTCATCGGCCTGTCGTGGAATGAGGAGATCTTCTGATGCATTCCTTTGTTGGCCACAGCTATAGCAGAGACATACTGCAATTCCGTGCATGTTCTTACACAACGCT
>CAZLCF010000175.1:0-6632 GCA_964557905.1 uncultured Rikenellaceae bacterium
AAAAATTGCATCGGAAGCAAGGATGAACAGTTTCCTCATTGTCATTTTTGGTCTGCCACTGAACCTTTCTTCCCTGATATACTCCACATCTCCGTGCTTATAACCAATATAAGTTCTCAGTCCGGGAAGATAGCGTACTTTTTCCTTCATCGACAGCAAGGCATCGACGGCTATTCTTCTCATTATGGAATAGTTGCCATAATTATCCATTGACCTTATATCGCCGATATTCTTAAAGACGGAATGAAACAATACAGAATAGAAATCACGGCTATTAGCACCTTTTCTTCCCGTTCTTTTCCCGCTGACGATATCATAATCTTCTTCAACTATTTTGTTGTACATCCCGGCCAGAAGCTCCGGAGGATCCTGGAGATCCCCGTCCATCATGGCCACAATGTCTCCCCTGGAATGTTCAAGCCCGGCCGTAAATGCTGCCTGGTGACCGAAATTCTTTGAGAGGGATAATAATTTGATCTTATTGTTCTTCTCTCTTCCTGCAAGTACACAGGCAACGCTCTGGTCAGTGCTGCCGTCATCGACAAAGATCACTTCATAATCCTTTGTAAAAGACTCAATTGCTGAAATGGTGCGCTTAATAAGCTCATCAATCAGCTTTTCTTCATTAAATATGGGAATGACCAGTGAAAACATTTCTACTGTTGTAATCGAACTAAAGCAAATTCCGCATCATCCTTTAAATCAGGATTGGAGGCCAGCGATTTTAGTACAGGCAGGCAGTAATCCGTTCCCATCCAGCTTAATTCCCTCATAATAAGCTTTTTTGAATCATTCGTAGCTTCCTCGTTTTTCAGGACGTCAACCATTTTCTTTTCCAGGTTCCGGAGCATTTTCTCATTTCCTCCAGCCTTACGTATCTGGCTTTGCAGAAAGGTGAAATACTTTGTACTCTTCTCAATATTATAACTCACAATATTCCCGAATGCTTCATCGAGAGTCATCATTTTAAAATCAGGTCTCAGGACTATTCCTGCTGCAGTCGGAAAATCGAAAGGTACTTCCTGTGTTACATTGCCTGTTGCTGCCCATTCAGCTCCTCTCTGAAGAGTCACAATAAAGCCAGTACAGTGCAAAGCCTGATTCTCCTCCTCATCAGGGGTTCCTAACAAAGTGCCGAATATCCTTCCTTTGCCGTAATTTCTGGTCACAAGCACAGGTTCGATCCTGCCGGTGCCTGAGAATGAAGTGTCAGAGAAAGCAACAGCAAGTACCTGCACATTCTCACCGGTAAGTTTTATTCCCTGAACAATCTCGTCATTGGGATGGAGCCACCTTACTGGCAATCCTTTCGTGACCGGGTGATCAGATATTTGTGTCCATATCTCAAAGTTATGTCTTTTTGACACTGTAACTGAATCAGAAATGACGGCCGCGGGGTCATTTTTCGAATTGCACACAACAACACCTCCACCGTTGTTGACATAATCCATGAAGGCTGTGTTTGTCTTTTCAGGCCATGCATCACCTTCATAATCAAGGACGATAAGGCTGTAATTCGAAAAATCCGGGCTGAACCCCGATATATCTTCCCCTTTTGGAGGGGTTGTCATTATGGTACACGTGAACATACCTGTCTCATCAAGTATCTGTTTCACTGCTTCCGAGCTTGCTTTCCAGTTATGCTCACTCTGACCGGTGATTATCAGTGCCTTATACACAGTCGTTTGTTTACAGGAGGGCATAAGAATTATTAAACTGGCTGCCAGCAGAATTAATATATTTTGTTTTCTCATCTCTTTTATATTAAACGGTTGGTAAATTCCATGGTTTGCGATAAGGTCTGCTCAGAAGCCTGGCTGCCCTTGGATTTGCGATTATCTCTTCCTTGTCAGGGTCCCAGCGGATAGTTTCGCCGGTGGTCATTGCAATTTCTCCCAGAAGTGCTACGGAAATAGCACGGTATGCCGGCTCTATCGGAGCTATAGCCTGTGTGCCGGAACGAACGCTATCGACGAAATTCTGCCAGTGGTTTTCACTTTTATAGAGATGTATTTCATTTTCGCCAATTACCTCTTCGAGGATTTTCGGATCAGAGGCTGAAAGCTCTTCTCCCCTGTCGGTATGTATCCATCCCTTGTCTCCGTACCAGGTTGTTCCCATACCATGCTTTAACCTGGAAGCATTTGCAACCCTCATTTCTATTCCATTTGCATAACGGCAAAGGAAATCATATTCAACAGGGACATTGTAAATTCCTTCTGCAGGATAGACACCGCTACCTGAAATTTCAAGAGGACCTGTATATTCCAGTCCGACGCCCCAGTTTGCAATATCAACATGATGACCTGCCCAGTCGGTCAGCTGACCTCCTGAATAATCTAGTATCCATCTCCAGTCCCAGTGCGATACCCCTCTGTATGGTACCTTCGGAGCAGGGCCAAGCCACATTTCCCAGTTCAGCTCAGCCGGGACAGGCTGCACAGGGGGAGTCCCGATGCCTCTTCCACCATCAGGCAAGCCTACTTCAATATAGGTAATTTTCCCTGCCCGTCCATTAATGACTAGTTCAGCTCCCCTGCGGAAATGAGCCTGTGAACGCTGCCAGCTCCCGGTCTGCCAGATGATATTATTCTTTTTAACTGCCGCGACAATTGCTTGTCCATCCTTTATTGTCCGGCAGATGGGTTTTTCACCATAGACATTGAGCTTTTTGTTTACAGTTTCAGTATAAATTATCCCATGCCAGTGGTCAGGCAATGCAATCGAAACAGCATCAAGCTTTTCCTTTTCCAGGAATTCCCGGAAATCTTCGTATGTACGGCAGTCGCTATTTTTATTTGCAGTATCCACTGTCTTCTTTGCTTCTGCAAGATGCAGTGAATCGACGTCGCAGACAGCAACAAACTGCATCGCATCCTTAAGATCCAGGAAATCTCTCATGTTTGATATACCCTGCGATCCTGTTCCGATTGCTCCAATTACTATACGATCGCTTGGGGGTCTTTTGCCTCCCATTCCAAGCGCTGAAGCCGGAATGATGTTTGGGAGAATGAATACTCCTGCTGCTGCTGCTGCAGATTTCTTTACAAAAACTCGTCTTGATGTTTTTTGTGACATATTCTTCAAATTATTTGTCCTTTATATGATGGTGTTACTGTACTAATCACAGGTGTGCCCGGCACAGGTGTTTCAAAGACCATATTAACGGGTCCGAATTCCAGCTTTGAAGGGCCGAGGTCCATATCCAACTTGAAAATTTCATCCCAGGTAACAGCCCGGCCTGTATAAGCTGCAGTTCTTCCCATGATGGCTGTAAGTGTTGAGAGAGCAGTCTGTTCAGCCTCATTTACATAATTACCTGTCCTTATGGCATATACCAGGTGCATATGTTCCTGGACATATGGAGGTATGACTGCCTGATTCATCTGGTTCCCATTTTCGTCCACGGGATATTCAAATTTCCATTTTACATTACCCTGAAGATCCCAGATTGTATTCTGGCAATTTGTATAACCTGCCGTTCCCATTATTAATTCACCCGTTCCGTTCGCACAGCTGTCGATCTGACGGCACATGCTGTGTGAGCTTACTCCGTTGCCGTAATCAAAATCAATGCTGAAGAAATCATACTGGTCGCCGGTGATCCTTCTGTGCCTGCCTCCGTAGCCAATTGCCCTTTCAGGATATTTGCCAATGAACCAGTTTATGACATCTATATTATGCACATGTGTATCAAGAATATGATCTCCACACAGCCAGCAGAAATTATTCCAGTTGCGGATCATATATTCCATATCATTCCATCCCGGCTCGCGTTCCCTGAACCATACATGATCCTGGTTCCAGTAAGCTTTTGCAGAGGTTATCGTTCCAACAGCTCCGCCGGCAACCTGTTTGTATGTTTCTATGTAGTCTTCCTGGTGACGCCGCTGTGTGCCTGTAACAACATTCAGTCCTATTGCTTCCGCTTTTTTCCCTGAAGTAATTATGGAACGGATGCCAACAGGATCGACAGCTACAGGCTTTTCCATAAAGACGTGCTTGCCTTTAGTCACTGCTTCAAGGAAATGATCAGGACGAAATTGTGGCGGTGTTGTCAGGATCACTACATCGAGGTCAGGCAAGTCCATCAGTTTTTTATACCCGTCAAATCCGATAAAGCAGTTTTCAGCCGGTATCGGAAGGTTGAATGAAGCAAATCTTTCACGGCAGGCATCGATCTTATCCCGGAACACATCGGCAAGTGCGACTATTTCCAGATCCGGACCGGAACTGATGAAATTGATTGCTGCACCTGTTCCCCTGGCACCTGCTCCCACGAGCCCAGCCCTGAGCTTCTTTCCGGCCGGAGCTCCCTTAAGAACCGGAGGCAGTTTCAGCGCCTTGTCATCTATTTTCCTTTTACAGCCTGAAATCATAATTCCCGCACCGGCGAGACCAATCCCGGCAAGTGCTGTCTTTCCAATAAATTTTCTTCTGTCAATATTTTCCATGTCTTTCAACTAATTTATCATTGAAGTATCAGCCTCACAAACGACCCTGAAACCAACATCAATACAATCTGAATACCACCAGATGCTCTTTGGCATCTGAGGATCCGTAACAAGCCATTCCTTTTTCATGGTATAATCACGTGCAGCACTCCTAACATCCTTTGCATCGCTCTTGAATGATCCGCCGCGTATCACATGTTCCTGTCCCTTTGCCGGACCTTTAGGATTAATTCGTGTTGAATCGGCTGAATAGAAGTCAGCCGAATAAAAATCAGAACAGAACTCTGCCACATTGCCCGGCATATTTTTCAGTCCGAAAGGATTCTCTCCTACAACATCCGGTTCTGCGGTTTTTGCTGTGCTGTTAAGACTATAGATAACCTTTGATGCAATAATATCAGTGTCCGGACGAATTAATTTTTTTAAAAAGCCTTCTGAAGAGTAATTTTTCGGATTGCCCTCAAAGAAGTAGGGTGTTTGAGTTCCTCCCCTGCAGGCATATTCCCATTCAGCTTCAGTGGGCAGACGGTATTTTTTACCGGTCACCTGGGAAAGCCATTTGCAGTATATGTTAGCAGCATACCACGACATTGTAATTGCGGGACGGGAGCCTTTTCCCCATCCCTGGTCGGGAGCGCCCCATGGCGGAGTTGCTCCGCTGATGGCATCAGCTTTCTGACTGCTGACAACCTGACCTTCAGTTCTTCCCTGGGAGCCTGTCGCCCTGAAAAACGCAAGGTATTCATCCCAGGTAACTTCAGTTTTTGCTATCCAGAATTGCGATACCGAAACTTCCCTTACAGGACTTTCGTCCTTATCGCGCAAAGGTTCGTCGTCCGGGCTTCCCATTTTGAAGGTTCCTCCCTGTAAAGCAATCATTTCAAATGAAACCCTGGTGCCGGGTATCATTTCTGTAAAGTCTTTAAACTCTTTTATTATTGCAGGTTCAGTATAAGGGGGTTCAGTCGAAGTGATCGTAACTCCAAAACTGGTATCATGTTCATGTAATGCCGTATTCTTATCGTAATGACCTGCATTAAGGTGGCAATTGATGCAATTAAGCGGATCCTTGCTTGTTGTATAGAACAGATGGGCATTCCCTCCATTAACCGAGAGTGTTACAGGGAAAAGGTTCTGATGACATTCTGTGCATGACTCTTCATAAACAAAGCCTTTCGCATTTTCTATTAATTTCTTCTTTCCCCAGTCAATCTTTACACTATCCTTGAAAAAGTAACCATAAGCATCCTTAATTCCGTGCTTTGCCTTCGCATACATATATCCGTGACCTTCCGGCGGCAGATGACACTCGACACAATGGATAATGGTTCCCGATGAATTATTGTAATGGATTGAAAGCTTCCAGCTCTGCTCTGCATGCGGGTGTATATGACAAGACATGCAGTAATTGTCTGCCGATGTCAATTTCATCAGTTTCCCTCCCGAGATGAAAAGAACAATGCAGACAATAACACCTAAAATAAAAATCCGGAATTTTGTTTTACGGCTGACAGAAGTCTTTCTCCGATAATTGTAATTCATGTGTTGCCCGGTAAATCAAAAACCTGATAAAGTTAATTGATTGCCAGACTTTGTGATAATAAATCAGCATATTTTTAAGATTAGCTCAGAATCTCTTTATATATCCATGACAGTAAGGTACTTTGCCGTTATTAAAATAGTAATCCTGGTGATAATCCTCAGCGTCAAAGAACTCTGATGCTTTTGTGAGTGCGGTTGCAATCTTGTAGCCTTTGTCTGTCAATATTTTAAGGTTTTTCTCCGCTATTATTCTCTGTTCATCATTCAGATAGAAAATCTCTGAACGGTACTGTTCACCGAGATCGGGTCCCTGACCGCCTACCTGGGTAGGATCATGTATTTCAAGAAAAAGTCTGAGAAGCTTTTCGTAGCTGGTTTTTTCCGGATCATAAATAATTTTAACAGCTTCTGCATGACCGGTTTTCCCTGTGCACACCTCCTTATAGGATGGATTTTTCACATAGCCTCCTGTGTAACCGGAAGTTACTGAGATCACTCCCGCTTCCTTCTGAAGGAAATATTCTACACCCCAGAAGCATCCTCCTGCAAATATCGCAGTACCATATCTTCCCCCTTCAATAATTGCAGGTACAAAATCGAGAGAAACTGAATTGACACAATGGCGAATGTTCTTTG
>CAZLCF010000176.1:0-6598 GCA_964557905.1 uncultured Rikenellaceae bacterium
CTGGTTCAGAAAAGTCCCGGTATGAGGTATTCCCAGGCTATCGAGCCTGTTGATAGTACCTGTTATCCCGTCTCCCCTGCGATCAGCAGAATGGTTATTTGCTGTCACCAGATAATCAATTCCGGCATTCCGGCAGGCATCAGCCAGGGCAGATGGCGAGGTGAACTGCGGGTATCCCTTGTATGGAGGACCGGCCAGTGTTACTTCAAGATTGGCTATTGCAACATCAGCCCTGGAAATTACAGGTTTGATATACATGAATACATCATTGTAATCATAGGTGCCTGTTTTTATGTTCTCAGCAGACCAGATCTGCGAATCATGGCCCATTATGTCACCGATAAAGAGCAGAGAGAGCTTTTCCTCTGACGGCACTGATACCTGACTGTATCCTGTCACCCGGAAATATATGAAAATCAGGCAGATCAGCACTCTTCTGAACATTTTATCTAGCTTTTAAAATGGATATTTCGGTCACAAAGATAAATTATTTATAACTTTGGCACCTTTCTTTACAGTTTGTCCGTATTATTTAAGGGAAGAACATGGAGAGAACGGATATTAAACGGCTTTCTCTTGCCGGTGCGATAATAACCCTGGGAATAGTATTTGGTGATCTTGGCACCAGTCCGCTCTATACCATGAGAGCGATCATCACGGGAGGTGCTGAAAACTTCAATGAGTTGCTCATATATGGCGGTCTCTCCTGCATTTTCTGGACACTGACTCTTACCACCACAATAAAGTACATTGTAATAACATTGAGGTTTGACAACAATGGAGAGGGTGGTATCTTTGCCCTGGTAGCCCTGATTAAAGAAAAGCCGTCGTGGGCGGCTATTCTGACGATGATCGGAGGAGCTGCACTGCTGGCAGACGGGGTTCTTACTCCTGCCATTTCAGTTACAGCTTCCATTGAAGGCTTGAGGCTTTATAATCCTGATTTTCCGGTAATCCCGATAGTCCTGTTAATTTTAGCAGTCCTGTTTTTCGTTCAGCAATTCGGTACCAATTATGCTGAAAAGTCTCTTGGTCCCATTATGCTTGTATGGTTTTCAATGCTCGGAACACTTGGTATTTCCCAGTTAATTAAATATCCTGATATCCTGGGAGCGTTAAATCCCGTATATGCTTATAAATTTCTTGCTGATTATCCTGGTGGTTTTATCCTGTTGGGCGCTGTTTTCCTTTGTACAACAGGAGCTGAAGCTCTTTACGCCAATCTAGGTCAGTGCGGTAAATCAAATATAAGGGTGTCATGGATGTTTGTCAAGATAGCACTGCTTCTCAATTACTTCGGACAGGGAGCCTGGCTTATAATGAACCTCGGAACAGGAGCAGATGTGAATCCGTTTTTTATAATAATGCCCAGATGGTTCCTTGCACCTGGCATAATACTGGCAACAGCAGCTGCGGTCATTGCAAGTCAGGCAATAATAAGCGGATCATTCACGCTTCTCAGTGAAGCTGTTTCACTTAATTTCTGGCCAAAGATCAGGATATTGCATCCCACCTGGGTCAATGAACGGGTTTATCTGCCGTTTATAAACTGGTTCCTGTGGATTGCCTGCAGCATGACAGTTCTGATTTTTAAAGAATCATCAAACATGAATGCTGCATATGGCCTGGCAATTAATATCACTGAAATAATGACAACATTCATTCTGTCATATTATTTATTGCAGAAAGGATTGAATTACAGGATTGTATTAATGCTATTCCTTATTTATATAGCTATTGAAGGAAGCTTCCTGGCAGCCAATCTCCATAAATTTGTATATGGAGGATGGTTCACAATAATGCTCGCATCTGTTTTCTTCCTGGTTATGTTTGGCTGGTATTTCGGAAGGAAAATAAAAAACCGTTACATAACTTTTGCCGATCTTAGCAAATATCTTGACATGCTCAGGGATCTCAGCACAGATGAATCTGTTCCTAGATTTGCCACCAACCTGGTTTATATTATCCGGGCAAACAGACCTGATCAGGTTGAATCAAAAGTTATCTATTCAATTTTCCACAAACAGCCCAAGCGGGCAGATACCTACTGGCTGCTTCATGTAAACAGGGTTAATGAGCCTAATACATTTAATTACGAGGTAACCCAGATCATTCCGGGAATTCTTGTAAGGATTGATTTTCATCTGGGGTTTAAGATTGAATCCAAAATCAATCTCTATTTCAAAGAAGTAATGGAAGACCTGGTAAATTCAAAAGAAATTGTCCTGAGCAGCAGCTATGAATCAATGAAGAAATATAACATTCATGGAGATTTCAAGTTTATCCTGATTGACCGGATCATGAGCCGCGATTTTTCACTTTCCAACTGGGAAAATACAATCCTTTCATTGAACAGTATTGTCAGAAAACTGAGCATTTCTGATATAAGGACACTTAATCTTGATGCAACAAATACTATTGTTGAGCAGGTGCCCATTATTATTGATCAGCCTGTAGCGAAAAGAATTGAACGGACCTGAATGATTTCACAGGGATATAACAGGGATCTGATTAATTTTTACTGCTGCCCTGTCTCTTTCTAAGTATATTATAAGCACAGAGGTAGCCACCAATAATGGCCCCTGAAAAGCCACCTCCTGTCCTTCCCCATGCAGATGCAAAGTGCAGGTTATCAAGTGCTTTAAAAGAATCAAAGACTTTCCTGGATGGAGTTTGTGCAAAACCGTAAACTGCGCCGCCCGGATTGAGCGTATATCTTTTTACAGTAGATGATGTCCCGGCTTCATAATACTCAATAACATTTTTTATACCGGGGATAATTTTTTCAAGTCTTTCAATAAAAACTGAAACCACCCGCTCTTTTTTAGCTTTATACTCATTTCTCTCCAAATCTTCCCACTCTTTCAGATAATCAACGCAGCAAACGGCACCGACACTTTTTCCTTCAGGAGCCAGGTCTGAATTAATCTGTCCGTAATCAACAAAAATAAAGCTGCGCATCGAAAAATCACCATTATTATTTTTGAGAATATCTGCCATTGATTTTATTGAACTGTCAAAAACTGATGTTGAGTAATAGTTATGTCCCAGTTCTTTAAGAGGTTTGTTAAATCCCAGATAAATTGTCAACAAAGATGCTCCGGGTCTCAGGTCCCTTGTCTCTCTTCTCAGTTCTGAACCCTTTTCCAAAGGCAGGAGTTCTGCGACATTTGGAACAGCATTATTTGCAATAATATCATCTGCCACAGCTTCCATCAATAAAGAACCCGGTTCACTTTTTTTCCTGAAAGATATTCCGGTTGCTTTATTGTCATGGGTCATAATTCCGGTAACAACATGACTAAGAAAAACTTCGCCGCCATGGTTTTTTATATAACCGGCGAGATAATCTGACAGTTTCTGAGAACCTCCCCTGATATAGCTTGCACCGCCGGAAAAGTAACTCGATTGTGCAGCTGAATAATATGCAAGGGAAAGTGAATAAGGATCGTCATGGAAATAACCGAGATTTCCGAGGAGTATGAGCTTAAGGTCATCATTCCCGATTACTGAATCCAGGAACTCCCCGATACTTTTATCCTGTTGTGGAGTATCAGCGGACCTCTTTTTTGGATTCAGCAACTGGTCGAAATAGGATTTGATTCCATCGGTTTCGTCAGGGAATAATCCTGATAATCTTTCGGTCGCGATCTCAGGTTCATGGGGTATTGTAACGCTGTAGCGTCCATTAATGAACCTGTAAAACTCGGGTACCTTAATAAATTCGACGTTATTAAATATATCCAGGTCGTTGAAGATTCTTGTTTTCATATCACGGGGGGAGGGCCCGTCCATTTCATGCAATCCAACTTCGAGAGTGAAATCGCCACGTTTAAAAGTAGTTGCGCAACCTCCCGGCTGGCTATGCTGTTCTATCAGAAGCACTTTTTTGCCTTCCCTGGCAAGCTTTGCTCCTGCGGTCAGTCCACCCAGACCTCCGCCAATAACAATAACATCATATTTCATAGTAGCTTTTAACTTTAAGTACTTTAGGCACTCCAGGCACTTTAAGTACTTTTTATATCAGGTATCGGGTACCTCTTGAATTCCTTAGTCCTGTCGAACAGGTACCTGTATGTGATATAGTTTTTTACAGGCACACTGCCAACTGAAATGAATATCTTTCTCATCTTGGGGTTAAAATCTCCAACCCATGAGAACTCAATCTCGGTATAATGTGGTTTTTTCTTGAAGACTTTAACCAGGTTAAGAATGAATGCCGATTCAATTCCCAGCTTCTGATATTGTGGAATAACCCCCATCAGCATACCCCTGGCCCGGGTCATCGTATTCCTTTTCTTCAGCCATAAGAATTTCAGCATATTAATGAGATGAAGCTTCCCGTTGAGATGTTTAGTGATCTGGTTGAGATCGGGGAACATGAGATAAATTGCAATTGGTTTCCCTTCAAAATATGCCATCCATATAAATTCTTCATCCAGGATGGGTTTTGCCTTTTTCAAAGTCTGCTTGATGTATTCAGGTTCCAGGGGTTCAAAATTCACCTTAAAAGATGCCCAGGCCTGATTGAATACTTCAGCAAAGTCCAGTATAAGCTTCTTTTCTTCCTTCCAGGTAAAATGTCTGAACTCATATCCCGGCTTATTAGCAACCCATTCCGCAATCTTTGCGATCCTGTCAGGCAATGGTTTGGTGATGTCAAGATGGAAACCTTCCATTTTATAATATACCTTGAAACCATAGGATTCAAATAGGTTCTGGTAATAGGGATGATTATATACCACATCAAATGAAGGATGGGTAAATCCGTTCACCAGGAGGCCCCAGTATTTATCTGTTTCTCCGAAGTTTATGGGTCCATCCATAGCTTCCATGCCTTTTTCCTTCAGCCATTCCCTTGCAGTATCAAACAGGAGGAATGCAGCTTCTTTATCATCTATACATTCAAAGAAACCCATCCCGCCTGTTGGCTGTTCAAACGAATGAGCAAGGTTAAGATCAATGAAAGCAGCTATCCTGCCTATCAGCTTTTTTTTCTCATCGGTAAGGATCCATCTTTCAACCACTCCGTGTTTGTGATAAGGATTTTTTCCCGGATCAAAAACAGTTTTTATGTCATTATCAAGAGGACAGACCCAGATTTTGTCATTTTTATAAATTATCCGGGCAGTGTCGAGAAACATTTTCTCTGTTTTCCGGTCGCTGACTTTAATTAAGTTCATGAAAGTTGAGTCATTGAATTATTTCATGTAAATCTGTTCAATAATGGTTCTGTATTTCTCATGGATGAATTGCCGTTTCAGCTTTAATGTAGGGGACAATTCCCCTGTTGCAGGGGTCCACTCATCATGAACGAGCCGGAACCTGGTTATTTTCTCGGGCGGACTCACCTTCCTGTTGAGTTTCTCAACTTCTGAAGAGAAAAAAGACTGTACTTCCGTGTGTTGTATAAGTTCATTATTATTTGTAAATGAGATTTTCTTTGAAGCCTTCCAGTCATCAAAGTATTTGAAATTGGGTGAGATGAGAGCGCTCGCAAATTTTTCATGTTCACCCAATACCATTATCTGGTCGATAATTGGTGATTCTTTAAATATATTCTCAATTATCTGAGGTGCGATAAATTTCCCGTTTGAAAGCTTGAAGATCTCTTTCTTCCTGTCAGTTACCATAAGAAATTTTCCATCCTCAATATGTCCGATATCTCCTGTATGGAACCAACCCTCATCATCAAAAGCTAATCTGGTGAGCTCAGGGTCTTTATAATAGCCGGGTGTAACATTTGGTCCTTTACAGAGTATTTCTCCGTCTTCGGCTATTTTTACTTCAACACCCTCGATCGTAATTCCAACCGATCCAAGCTTCACTTTTCCTTTTTCAGTCCTGTTAATTGTTATTATCGGTGAAGTTTCAGTGAGTCCATACATATTTATAATTTTAATGCCTGCAGCCCAGAATATTCTTTCGAGCCTGGGCTGCAAACTGGCTCCTCCGCATCCGACGATTCTTACTTTACCGCCTAATGCTTCCCGCCACTTGCTGAATACCAGCTTATCCGCAACTTTCAGTTTTCTTTCATAAAACCAGCCATTTTCCCCGAAAGGTTTATATTTCAATCCGAGGTTAACAGCCCAGAAGAAGATCTGTTTCTTTATTCCTGTAAGCTTGTTGCCTTTTGATATTATAACACTGTAGAATTTTTCAAGTACTCTTGGGACCGCATCAAAACCATCCGCTTTTATCTCAGTCAGGTTTGCGGCTATTGTGCCCATATTCTCGGCATAATAAATACTGGCCCCCCTGTATTGGGTCTGGTAATTTCCCAGTCTTCCTCCGACATGGCACAGAGGAAGGATGCTGAGGTATTTATCTTCCGGCTTCAGCTTGAAAACATCTGCAGCTGAAAGGAAGTTGCTTACCATGTTTCTGTGGGTAAGCATTACGCCTTTTGCCTTTCCTGTTGTACCTGAGGTATATATCAGAGAGGCAAAATCATCAGGAAGGATAGAGTTTTTTATTGATTTGACGATTTCTTTATTTTTCCCACCATTGACCTTCCCGATCTCAACAATCTCTTTCCAGTTTTTTACTCCTTCAATTTCATAGTCTGTGCAGCCAGGAAGGTAAGCGCCAGCAG
>CAZLCF010000177.1:0-6597 GCA_964557905.1 uncultured Rikenellaceae bacterium
GCTGGTGGATTTATTTGCTTGCAGGGCTGCTTGCACTTATAATTGCCATGGCAACCGTAAGCTGGCAGAGCTGGAGAGCTGCAACAAGGAATCCGGTGGAAGCATTGCGTTATGAATAATTCAATACACATAATTATTATGAAAGTCTAAAACATCAAAATGATCCTTAAGAGTATTCGGCTTGCATTCAGGAATATCCTTAAAAATCCAGGAGTAAGCAGCATTAACATAGTTGGACTTGCAATTGGCATTATGGCTGTACTGCTTATCTTTCAATATATAAGATTTGAAAAAAGCTATGATAAGTTCTTTGATAATGCAGATCGTTTACAGCGTCTCGTTTTTTACAGACATTATCAGACCGGGCTGGATAAAAGTGTTGGGAATAATTATTATATAGGCCAGATTGCTAGTGAAAGAATTCCCGGCATTGAAAATTTTTGCCGTTGTAAGAAAGAGACCCAGTTTGTGGAAGCTGGTGAGCAGATCTTTAAAGAAGAAAGAACTCTGTTCGCCGACAGTTCATTCTTTGATCTTTTCTCTCATTTCGTTATGGCTGGGGATAAAAGAAATTTCCTTCGCCAGCCTGATGTTGCAGTCCTTACTGAATCGGTTGCAAGGAAATACTTTGGCAGTGAAAATCCTGTGGGCAAAATAATTTATGGAGTAAATCCCGGAAGAAAACCGGTGCTTGTCCAGGGAGTAATAAAAGATGTACCAAAAAACTCTCATCTGAAGTTTGACCTGGTAATTTCTTTATCAACAATTACCAACAATTCATATTGTTATAGCTGTAATAATACCAATACATATTTCCTTCTCAGGGAAGGTGCTGATCCTGTTAAAATTGCAGATGAGATCACAGTTCTGGCAAAAGAGAACTTTAGTTCGAGAGGTATTGAAATAGACTTCCCGATAGAGTTTATCCTACAGTCAGTAACAGATATTCATCTTCATTCAAACTACCGTTTTGAGTTCGAAACAAACGGGAACAGCATATATCTTACAATACTTCTGGCAATAGCCTTTTTAATTCTCATAAGTGCCGGCCTGAATTATTTTAACCTTTATTCGTCAGTGACAGGAAGAAGAATTAGTGGCATTAGAATAAAAATTGTTAACGGCGCATCAGGTAAGGATATAATTTCAGAGTTCATTACCGAATCTTTGATTACAGCTTTCATAAGCCTTCTCCTGTCCTTTATTTTGTTATTTCTTTTTTTCCCGGTATTCAGGAATTTTCTGAACCTCGATTTTACATTGTCTTCAGCTTTTCAATTCAGGACATGGTCTCTGCCATTTGTTATTCTAATAATTTTAAGTATCCTGACAGGCTTATTGCTTGGAATAAAGATTCTCAATTCAACACCAGTTTCTTTTTTAAAAAAGGAGATAATTCTGAGAGACAAAAAGTACTCCCGCAGGTTACTGCTTACAGGTCAGTTTATTATAGCAATAGTTTTAATCGGAAGTACACTGGCAGCGCTTAAGCAGATAAATTATATGCAAAAGGATGCTTTCACAATGAATATAGATCAGACTCTTGTTGTTAAACGACCTGTAGCCAGGGAGTTCAATCCGGCACAGGTTTCATTTCAGGAGAGTCTTTTGAAATTCCCCGAAATCACTGGAATAACTTTTTCAACAATTTCCCCTGGAGAAAAAAACGAATGGGTTAAAGGAGGCATTTCATTAAAAGGGGAAAACAAGCTTGGTTACCAGTTTTTCCAGATGGATGTTGCACCTGGATTTTTTGATTTTTTCAACGTAACACTTCTGGAAGGAAGGCAGTTCTTTAAGGATGAAACTAACTGGTCAGGTGGTCCCCGCCATCTGATACTCAATAAAGAAGCGGCTTTAGCTTTTGGTAAGGATAATTTTAAGGAACTTATCGGGAAGACATTATATGATTCTGATAACAAAGAGGATATAGGAGAGATAGTTGGTGTGATCGATGGATATTTCCAAAACTCACTTGACCAGGAAATCAAGCCTACAATTTTCAATTGCGACCAGATCGGCTATTATATTTACATTAAAATTCAAAGTGAAAATATCCGGGAATCCGTTGAGAAAGTGATCTCTGAATACAGGAAGTACTTTAAAGGTCAGTACCTGGAATATTTTTTCCTGGACGACTTCTTCAATTCCCAGTATAAGTCTCATATTCAGCTTTTTAAATGCTTTATTCTTTTCAGCATTATGGCAATTATAATTACCAGTCTGTCACTTTTCGGACTGGTAATGATGGCAACAACAAGCCGTACCAAGGAAATTGGAATACGGAAACTGAACGGAGCCAGGATTTCTGAAATCCTGCTGATGTTGAATAAGGAATTCATTATCTTGATCGCCCTTTCATATTTGATTGCTGCCCCTGTAACCTGGTATGTAATGGACAAGTGGCTGAACAATTTTGCTTACAGGACTGAATTAAGCTGGTGGATATTTGTTCTTGCCGGATTACTAGCTCTGGGAATAGCTTTATTGACTGTCAGCTGGCAGGCATGGAGGGCAGCAACAAGGAATCCGGTTGAGGCATTGAGGTATGAATGATCCTTTAGTTTTGACTTTTAAGAAATCCTTCAACTTTTCCCACCATATTCTTTGATCCCGCATAAAAAGGTGAACGCTGATGAAGGGCTTCCGGGATTTTGTCGAGGATTCTCATTCTTCCATCTGATGCAGTAAACGAGATAATTCGCCTTTTGCATAAGGGAAATCCTTTTGTCTCAGGTTTACAAAATCATTGAGTGTAGTAATATTATAGGTATTCATATCAATAGCTAATTTATAAAATCTTTGTGATCCCGAGTACTCGGAATTGTATCCTTTGTGGTAAAAAAAATAATAGAATCGAATTGAATTCTAAACCGGAATCCTAATTTTACCGCAAATTCTGTTTTATGAAAGTATTTAAATTCGGAGGTGCCTCGGTAAAGGATGCGGAAGGAATAAGGAACCTCATCAAAATAATTGCTGGAGAGCCTGAAAACCTTATTGTTGTGATTTCAGCATTCGGGAAAACTACCAATGCACTTGAGAAAGTACTGAAATCATGGCTTGCAGGAGAAAACGATTATAAAGATCATCTGGATGCTATTTACAGCTATCATTCATCTGTAACTGAAGAGCTTTTCCCTTCAGGAAATTCAGCAAGAAGTAAAATAGACATCTCATTCTCAAATCTCAGAAAGTATCTGAAATCATCAAAAAGATCAGAATATGACTTTGAGTACGACCAGATTGTTTCATACGGTGAATTATGGTCAACAATAATAATTGCTGAATTTCTTAAGAAAAGCGGGATCGATGCGGAATGGACTGATATCCGTGGTATCCTGCTGACCGATGACAGGTACAGGGATGCCAATATCCTTTGGAACGATAGTTTAACCAGGGTCAAATCTGTTTTTGATTTTAAGAAGTCACCGGTTTATGTAACACAGGGTTTTATAGGAGGTACCGTTAACGGACTATCAACAACACTTGGCAGGGAAGGTTCAGATTATACGGCAGCAATCCTTGGTAATATGCTTGATGCCGAAAGCGTTACAGTATGGAAAGATGTCCCTGGATTGCTGAATGCCGATCCGAAATGGCTGTCCGATGCCAGGAAACTTGATGAAATGTCATACAGGGAAGCGGTGGAAATGACATTCTCAGGTGCAAAAGTGATTCATCCCAAGACAATTAAGCCTCTTCAGAATAAGAATATTCCTCTTTACGTAAAGTCGTTTCTTGCTCCCGAAGAGAAAGGGACAATGGTAATTGCGGATCCAACAATCAGAAAAATAGTACCTGTCTTCATTCGGAAAGAAAACCAGATACTTATCTCATTTCTTCCACGGGATTTCTCTTTTGTCATGGGCGATAACCTTAGCCGGATTTTTCATTTGTTTATGGATCATGGGATTAAAGTCAATCTTGTTGAGGCAAGCGCCGTAAGTATAGACGTCTGCGTAGATGATGAAAAAGCCAAACTGGATTCTCTTCTTATTAGCCTGAAAGATGACTTCTCAGCTGTTTATAACGAGGATGTAGAAATGCTTTCTATAAGGCATTATACGCCTGAAGCAATTACCCGGATTACTACCGGTCGCGAGATTCTGCTCGAACAGCGGACCCGTAGCACAGTTCGGTTTGTAGTCAGGGGGATTGCTTCGTCCCGCGTAAGCGGGACTCGCAATGACGAAGCAACCCTCCTGGGCTGCCAGTGATTACCGGTCAAACATCAGTCTCTGACCCCGGTAATCCTCGTTGATTGTACCATTATTATATACAACAGTCCCATTTACAAATGTCATAATCACTTTTGACCTGAAAGTTGTTCTCTCAAACGGCGACCAGCCACACTTATATAATATGTTCTCCCTTGAAACAGTCCATGGATCATCAGGATTAACCAGGCAAAGATCAGCCTTATAACCTTCCCGGATAAATCCTCTGTCTTTGATATTGAACAGGATGGCCGGATTATGGCACATTTTCTCAACGATCTTCTCAATATTCAGTACTTTCCTGTGCCAGAATTCAAGCATGGCGGTCAGTGAATGCTGAACCAGCGGTCCTCCGGAAGGCGCTTTAAAATAGCTGTTCGATTTTTCTTCCTTTGTATGCGGGGAATGATCTGTCGCAATGATATCAATAATATCTTTATTTACTCCCTCAAGGAGTGACTCCCTGTCATATTTTGTTTTTATTGCCGGATTCCATTTGATCTTTGTACCCAGTTCATCATAATAAGAGTCGTCAAACCAGAGATGATGAACGCATACCTCGCCCGTTATTCTCTTCTCATCCAAAGGCAGTTCATTATTGAAAAGCTTCATTTCGTCGGCTGTTGAAAGATGAAGAATGTGAAGCCTTGTATTATGTTCCTTTGCAAGGGCTATGGCATGCGATGAAGAGAGAAAACATGCTTCGCGGCTGCGGATCAGAGGATGCATACTGACAGGAACATCCTCTCCGTATTTCTGTCTGAATATTTCCGAATTTTTTCTGATGGTTGGCTCATCCTCACAGTGAGCTGTTATTGGCATAACAGCATTTCTGAATAATTCCCGCAGGGCATTATCATCATCAATCAGCATATTACCTGTAGATGATCCCATAAAAAGCTTTATACCGCAAACTTCGGACGGACTGGCTTTCATTATCTCATCCAGATTATTGTTTGTTGCTCCGATGTAGAATGAATAATTAATTAGTGAATTCTCTGACCCCAGCCTGTATTTCTCATTAAGCGCTTCAGTTGTAACAGTCTGCGGTACAGTATTTGGCATATCCATGAATGATGTTATCCCGCCTGCAACCGCAGCCCTGGTTTCACTGAAAATATCACCTTTATGAATTAGTCCGGGTTCCCTGAAGTGTACCTGATCATCAATCACTCCCGGGATCAGAAACAATCCCGATGCATCAATTAATTTTGCCCGTGATGGTGCTTTAACCTGTCCTGGAAATCCTATTGCAGAAATGAGCTCATCTTTAATAAGTAAATCGCCCCTGAAAGATTTACTCTCATTTATGATTGTGGCATTTCTTATAAGTATGCAGCTCACGGATAATAATTTGATATTCAGGAATATATTTTAATGGATTTGCCTTTGCACCACTATGCCATTATGCCTTTGCGCCTTCTATCTTGTATTTCACAAACCAGCTTCTGACCTTCATCCTCAGAACACCCCATAACGCTTCATTAAAAACTCCTCCTGTCATTTTTGACGAGCCAAGTTTCCTGTCGGTGAAAATAATCGGTACCTCAACGATTTTATAACCCAGCTTCCAGGCTGTAAACTTCATTTCAATCTGGAAACTATAACCAACTGATTTGATATGATATGGCCTGATATTCTCAATAACTTCCCTTTTATAGCATTTGAATCCGGCCGTTGTATCCATTATTTTCATCCCGGTAATCACTCTGACATATATGGATGCAAAATAGGACATGAGGACTCTTGAAAGAGGCCAGTTAACCACATTTACTCCGCTGATATACCGCGAACCGATCGCCACGTCAGCACCATTACAGCATGCATTATATAGCCTGACAAGATCAGCCGGATCATGTGAAAAATCAGCATCCATTTCATAGACATAGTCATAGCCTCTCTCGAGAGCCCATTTGAAACCTGTAACATAGGCAGTTCCAAGCCCCAGTTTTCCAGGTCTTTCAATAAGATGAAGGTTAATAAATGAGTTCTGGAGGTTTTTTACTATACCGGCTGTATCGTCAGGAGAATTATCATCAATAATAAGAATATCGAATGGAATATCCTGTGATGAAATAGCCCTGACAAGAGCTTCTATATTTTCACATTCTTTATATGTCGGTATAATGACTATATTTGACATAGCGTCAATATTATTGCGAAAATAAGGAAATTAAGCTAATAGTTACCATATGTGAATGCGAAAATATGTTCACAATGAAAAAACCAATCCTGATAATTTTCATGTTCCTGCTGATAACCAGTAAAGGATTTTCGCAGGAAAAGATCTGGCAGGTGGGTTTGTTTACTTTTTTCGATAATATTGAATTCGGAGGGTCCCATATAAAGGTCCCTCAGACAATGTCGGGTATAATGT